>NZ_DKLM01000120.1 GCF_002455975.1 Clostridium sp. UBA6640 | reverse complement strand
CGCTGACGACTTATTCATAATAGCATGTTATAGTTCATGTAAATATAATTATTTACATTTTGTATGAAAATTATCCTAGAAAATCTTAAATTATCTCGGAAAATCTTTAAATTGCTCATATTGATACACCTGGAACTGTTTTATTTATAAAATAAAAACTAGCCTTATGGCTAGCCTTTATTTTAAATATATTATTTTATATTTAAAACTCATTTTATTTTTTCTATGTCTTATTTTCTAATTCTTTGATTTTTTTCTTTAAAGCTTTTATTTCTGATTCTATATCCATATTATTGTTTCCATTATTATTATTTCCATTATTTTTTGATGAATTATCATTAGATTTTTGCTTTAAACTTAATACTGCACTAATTAAAAAAACATTTTGCCCTAAAGAAAAAAATATATTTCCAAGAACACTTTGTTGTTCTGCTGTTAATCCCCTTGACATCTCTATTGATATTACTAGTAATAATAGTGATAGTTCTTCAGGAGTTAATTCACATCTTGACACTATAACCACCTATTATATATTGATATAATATATTTATTCATTTTTAAAGCTATATATAACATTTTTCAAGTTGAAAAATTATATTATAAAATATAATTACCTATATTTTATAATTTCATTTGTAAACTAAAATTGTTTAATGGTATTTTAAATTCTGGTATTCCTATAACATACGGAGAAATTTCATTCATATTGAAATATACTACTATATTATTTTCTTCTATATAAAATTTAGTATTTTCATTTATGGTAGCAAATTTATCAACAAAGTATACATTTCCTTTTTCTTCTAATTCTGTCTTAATATTTCTATTGATTACTTCTACATAATTATCTTTTTCATAAAAGATATCATATAAATTTAATATCCTCCCTTTATTTATATCCACATTGTAAGTTACATTTTCTTCAATAGTATATGTTCCACCTGTAAATTTAATAAATTGTAAAGTTAAACTTACTAAATCATTACTTATATGATTTACTTTGTAATCAACAGTACAGTTATATTTAGGAATATCATATTTATTTTCTTTGGCATATTTATGATCTATAACACTTAATTCTTCTGTATTATTCTTAAAATTAATTATGNNTGTCCGTTAAGCTTGTTTTCAAAATCTTTATTTGCGAGTCCTATTAACCTAGGAATTCTAAGATTAATATCAATAGTTTCGCTCAAAATCTTTTCCTCTTTGAAATTCACTTCTATTTTTTCCATTTGTGTTTTTTCTAATGCGCTTACTTTTTTGATGAATTCATTATCCTTATTAAAATTAAATAGGATATTTATCATTGCCAATACTAGTACTATACTAACAGAAACTACTCTTTTCATTAGTACTCCCCCTTATCATCTTCCATTTTTTACCTATATATTATCATATGTTTTCCAAAAAATTACATACTTTATGTAACTTTCAAAAAAAATTTAACTACAATTATTACAATTAAACTACCAGTATTGACATCTATTTCCTTTATTATTCCTCTACGTAATATTTAAAATACGATGTAATAAGGATTTATTTGTATTTTTATATTAAAAGGTTAATTATTGTAGACATATTCAATAAAGAATCTAATTCATCCTATAAAATAGCTTATGTATATCTTAGAAATCGTAAAATATAAAAGTAAAATGATTACAAACTATGTTTGTTCTATGGGATATGATGATGTAGATATTATAAGATTCCCTAATGAAAATTTAACNNAAAATTCTTTTCTATGAATGAAAAATTAAGAATGAATAATGAAGAATTATGGTTAAAACTCCACGATTAAGGCCTTTGAAGTTTTTTGAGAATAAATTTTATTTTAAGAAATTAACTAAAGGTGAATTTCATCCTAAATTCTTCATTTTTAATTATTAATCCTCAATTTTTAAGGGATAAAAACTGCTTTTATAGAAAATTTATTTTCCAGAGTATATATTAAGTTTTTATATTGTATCCCTATATATTTGTTCCCCTTGAAGAATGTAAATACTATGAAAATGGAGAACATTTTTAATCCTATTTATAAGACCCTTTATTTAAAGTCAAAAAAATCACCATCAAAATTACAATTTTGATGGTGATTTTTATTATTTTTTCTTTTCATTAGACGCTGCAACTTCTTTCAGTGCTTTTTCTATTACTATATCTTCTTCTAATTCTTTAAATGCAACAGATAGCATAAGTTTTATTCTATTTAACTGATTTACTTCGCTAGCACCAGGATCATAGTCTACAGCTACAATATTAGACTCAGGATATTGCCTTCTAAGCTCTTTTATCATTCCCTTACCAGTTACATGATTAGGTAAACAAGCAAAAGGTTGCATACAAACAATGTTTTTGGCGCCACTTTCAATAAGTTCAATCATCTCTGCCGTTAAAAACCATCCTTCACCAGTTTGGTTGCAAAGTGATAGTACATTTTCAGCTAGCTCAGCTAAATGAGATATACTTTTAGGTGCATTAAATCTTTTACTATTTTCCAGTGCTTCTTTCATTGGCTTTCTATAAAATTCTATATACATTTCTTCAACTCTAGCTAAATATTTATCTTTTTTACTAAATCCCAAATATTTACTTTTCAGTTCTGAGTCTTTTATAGTGTATAAGAAAAAGTCCATTAAATCTGGCATTACCGCTTCACAGCCTTCTGATTCAATAATGTCTACTATATAGTTATTAGCATCTGGATGAAATTTTACTAATATTTCACCTACAAGTCCTACCTTAGGTTTTCTAATATCTTTAATCTTTAAATTATCGAAATCATCTACAATATTGTTAACTATTTTCTTAAATTCTTTAACATTTCCTCTTTTTACAGCTTCTATACATATATCAACATATTTGTTGTAAAGTTCGCTCGCTGAACCTTGTTTTTCCTCATATGGTCTTACTCTATATAAAACTCTCATGAGTAAATCTCCATATAAAATTCCCATAGCTGCCTTTTTTAATAATGTTAATGTAAATTTAAATCCTGGATTAGATTCAAGTCCAGCTGCATTTAAAGATATAACTGGTATATTTTCAAACCCTGCATCTTTTAGTGCCTTTCTTAAAAAAGCTATATAGTTTGTAGCCCTACATCCTCCTCCAGTTTGAGTTATTGCAATAGAAGTATTATTTAAATCATACTTTCCAGATTTTAATGCATCTATAAATTGCCCAACAACTAGTATAGATGGATAACAGGCATCATTATTTACATATTTTAAACCTTCCTCAATAACCCTACCATCGGCTTTTTCTAACACCTTTAAATTATATCCCTCTGAAGAAAAAGCAGGACCTAAAAATTGAAAATGGATAGGAGACATTTGAGGTGCTAATATGGTATGAGTTTTTTTCATCTCTTTAGTAAATATTGGCCTTGGTCTTTGCTCAACAATTTTTATAGGAATTACTCCTTTTTTATCTCTTTCATCCATAGCAGCTTTTAATGAACGTATTCTAATTCTTGCCGAACCTAAATTATTTACCTCATCAATCTTTAGCACTGTATAAATTTTATTATTGTTTTCTAAAATCTCTTGAACTTGATCTGTAGTAACCGCATCTAATCCACATCCAAATGAATTTAGTTGTACTAATTCAAGATTTTTTTCCTTTGCTACATAGCTAGCTGCAGCATATAATCTTGAGTGATATACCCATTGGTCAACTACTCTTAAAGGTCGTTCTACTTCCCCTAAATGAGCAATGGAATCCTCTGTTAAAACCGCCATATCAAAGCTAGTAATAAGCTTGTCTAATCCATGATTAATTTCTGGGTCTATGTGATAAGGTCTTCCTGCAAGTACAATACCTTTTTTACCACTTTCCTTTAGATATTCTAGAGTTTCTTCTCCTTTTACTCTTAAATCTCTTTTTACACACTCATCCTCTATAAAAGCTAATTTTAATGCTTCTTTTATCTCAGGCTTAGATATTTTATACTCTTTTAGTGAATCTTCCATCCTTACTACTAAAGCCTCTCTATTATGAAGAGATATAAAAGGATTTAAGAAAGGTATTTTTTTCTCTTTTAAAAGGTCAATATTAGTTCTAATAACCTCTGAATAAGATATAACTATAGGACAATTATATTGATTTGTAGCTTCTTCTTGTTCCTTTTGTTCATAAACTATAGAGGGATAAAATATAAAATCCACATCTTTTTCTACTAAACTAACTATATGTCCATGGCTAAGCTTCGCAGGATAACATGCTGATTCAGAAGGTATGGTTTCAATTCCCTTTTCATAAATTAACTTGGAGCTTCTAGGTGATAGCTCTACTCTAAATCCTAATTTAGTAAAGAAAGTAAACCAAAATCCATAGTTCTCATACATATTTAGAACTCTAGGTATTCCAACTGTTCCCCTTATTGCATCTTCTTTTTTTAATGGCTTATAAGAGAACATTCTCCTATATTTATACTCATATAGATTAGGTACTGTATCCTTTTTTATTTCCAATCCTAATCCTCGTTCACATCTATTTCCTAGTATAAATTCCCTTCCATCAGAAAAACCATTTACTGTTAGCAAGCAATTATTACTGCAAAGTCCACATCTTTTCATAGTTGATGATGATTTAAAATTGCTTAAGTTTTCTTTTTTAAGTATAGTAGAACTTTTACCCTCTACGTATCTTTCTTTTGATATTAGCGCACAGCCAAAAGCTCCCATAAGCCCTGCTATATCTGGCCTAACTACTTCCTTGCCTGAAATCAATTCAAAACTTCTAAGTACTGCATCATTATAAAAAGTTCCACCTTGAACTATAATATTTTTTCCCATCTCTTTAGGATTTCTAATCTTTATAACTTTAAATAAAGCATTTTTAATAACTGAATAAGAAAGTCCACTAGATATATCTCCTACCGTTGCCCCTTCCTTTTGAGCTTGCTTTACTCTAGAATTCATAAAAACAGTACATCTTGAACCTAAATCTACGGGGTTTTCAGCAAGTAATGCCTCTTTAGCAAAATCCTCTACAGTCATATTTAAAGATTGAGCAAAGTTTTGAATAAAAGAACCACATCCAGCTGAACAGGCTTCATTAAGAGTCACTGAATTAATAACTCCATCTTTTACCCTTAAGCATTTCATATCTTGTCCACCTATGTCTAATATAAAATCTACATTAGGTAAGAAATGTTCTGCCGCTTTATAATGTGCTACCGTTTCTATTTCCCCTATATCAATCTTTAATGCTGCTTTAATTAATGCTTCCCCATATCCTGTTACCGTTGAGTTTACAATTTCTACTCCTTCAGGTATTTTATTATACAAATCTAATAATGCACTCTTAATAAGCTTTAGAGGGTTCCCTTCATTACTACCATAGTAAGAGTATAGTAAATTTTTATCTTCATCAATCAACGCTATTTTAGTGGTAGTTGAACCTGCGTCTATACCTAAATAACATTTTCCTTTATAGCTATTGAGATCTTTTGAATTCACCTTAAAAGAATTATGTCTATTTTTAAATTCATCCAATTCCTCTTGGTTCTTAAATAATGATGGTAATCTTTGTACTTCTTGTCCCTCACAGTATTTTAAAAGTTCTAGTTTATCGTATAACTCTTTAAATGTAATATACTCACTTTTTACTGATAATATGGCACATCCCATAGCTACAAATAATTGAGAGTTCTCTGGGAAAATAACATCTTCTGGTTTAATACTCAAAGTCTCTACAAATCTTTTTCTAAGCTCTGATAAGAAATATAACGGACCACCTAAAAAAGCTACTTTTCCTCTTATAGGTCTTCCACAAGCAAGCCCACTAATAGTTTGATTGACAACAGATTGAAATATAGAAGCTGCTATATCTTCTTTTAACGCTCCTTCATTTATCAATGGCTGAATATCTGACTTTGCAAATACTCCACATCTTGCAGCAATAGGATGAATAGTTTTGTAATTTTTAGCTAACTCATTTAGCCCTGCTGCATCTGTTTTTAGCAGTGAGGACATCTGGTCTATAAAAGCACCAGTTCCCCCTGCACAGGTTCCATTCATTCTTTGTTCCATTCCATCTTTAAAATAAGTTATTTTTGCATCTTCTCCACCTAATTCAATAGCTACATCAACATCATCAGCAAAGGTTTCTATAGTTTTACTACATGCAATAACTTCTTGAACAAAAGGTATCTTTAGCCAATTAGATACAGATAATCCTCCCGAACCTGTTACATTTACAGTAATTCTTTCCCTCGGAAAAGAACTATAAGCATCATTTACTAAATTGAATATAGTACTTTTAATATCTGAAAAATGCCTTTCATATTTACTATATATTATTTGAAAATTCTCATCTAAAATCACTAATTTAACTGTTGTTGAACCAACATCCAATCCTAAATGTAACAACCTTTTCATACTTTCATCACTGTTCCTTCTATATAATTTAATAATTTAGTGAATAAATCTATAATAAAAATTACATTTATTAAAAAACTGCCATAATTAATATATAGAGTTAAATCACTAAAATTTTAGCAATCTAACTCTATTAAGATTATCTATTTATTTTTATTTTACTTTCCAAGTTGTACCTTCTTTACTGTCTAATATTTCAATATTCATAGTTAAAAGTTGATTTCTTATTTCATCAGCCTTTGAATAATCCTTAGCTTTTCTAGCTTGATTTCTTTCATCAATCAATCTATTTACTAGTTCTTCATCTACATTAGATAAGTCTTTCTCAATCCTCATTAAATCTAAAGATAATACTTTATCAAAATCTTCTATTAATGTTGCTTTTTCTTTATTATTAAGCTGATTATCTTTTAACATATCTAATAATACTGTAAAGGCATTTGCTATATTTAAATCATCACTTATATGAACTTTAAAATTTTCTTTATACGAATCTATTTTCCCTTTATCTATTGACTCACTTTCAATTATATTCTCTAATATTAAGGATATTCTCTTTTTAAGAGCTTTAAAAGATTTTTTTGCATCTTCTAAACTTTCAAAACTAAATACTAATTGCTTTCTATATCTTGATTGTAAACAAAAGTATCTATAATCTAAAGGTGAATATCCTTTATCTTCTAATATCTTTAAAGTTAAAAACTCTCCACTTGATTTAGACATTTTTCCACCATCAAGTACTAGAAACTCTCCATGTATCCAATAATTTACCCATTTTTGTCCACTATAAGCTTCTGATTGAGCTATCTCATTTGTATGGTGTACTGGTATATGGTCTATTCCTCCACAATGTATATCAATTCTATCACCTAAATACTTCATGGACATCGCAGAGCACTCTAAATGCCATCCTGGAAAACCTCTTCCCCATGGCGAATCCCATTGCATTATTTGATTTGTAAATTTAGAATTTGTAAACCAAAGTACAAAATCTAATGGATTTTTTTTATTTGGGTCAACTTCTATTCTACTACCTGCTTCTAATTCGTCAATACTTAAATCAGCAAGTTTCGTATAATCTTTAAATTTATCTATTTCAAAATACACATTTCCATTGGCTTGATATGTATATTCTTTCTCTTCAAGCCCTTTAATAAATTTAATCATATCATCTATATGTTCCGTTGCTCTACATACAACATTTGGTCTTTTTACATTTAACTTATTGCAATCTTCAAAAAAAGCATCCTCGTAAAATTTAGCGATTTCCCAAACGGTTTTCTTTTCCCTTGATGCACCAAGAGCCATTTTATCTTCACCCTCATCGCTATCAGATTGAAGATGTCCAACATCAGTTACATTCATTACATGTTTTACTTTGTATCCCACATACTCTAATGACTTTTTTAAAACATCTTCAAATATGTAAGTTCTTAAGTTTCCTATATGAGCGTAATTATACACTGTAGGTCCACAAGTATACATTCCTACCTTATTAGGCTTTATAGAAATGAACTCGTCTTTATTTCTCGTCATTGTATTATAAACATAAAAACTCATAATTTTCTCTCCTTTTCTTAGAATTTAAATATGTAGCTAATTGTTCCTTTACTTTTCATAATCTATTATCATAGAGAAACATTTAATCTCAATTTCATAAAACACAATATCAAAATTAAAATCTACTATAAATTTTATTCATAAAATATATATTTATGCTTTAACTTAAAAAGCTACAGTTATTTCTGTAGCTTATCTCCGAACCTCTCACGACTAAAGTCGTAAGGTTCTTAGGTACTATCCAAGCTTCTTTTGGATAGCCGATATTTGCTAAAACAATATCAGTGACACCAAATCTGGCTCAGTTTCCCTAAGACTTTACCGGGCAAAGTTTCCGCTGAAACTATTATCGCCCTACTGGGTTTACCATATTGACTCGGCTCAAAACCATATGCGCCAAAGGTTTATGGCACATTCATCTCGACACTAAAGTACCGAGCATTCTTCGTTGCGTGACAAAATCTATAAATTATTAATAAAATTAACTTAATATAAATTGTATCATATTAATATAATTTTACAATATTTTTAGGAAATTATATAACACTTATATTTAAACAAACTACTTTATTTTAAGTAGGCATTATTTTGCCGCCCCCCTTTTCATACATTTTTTTAATCCAAATTTTACATTTATTAAGTCCGTCTTTATCTTTTGATTCAATTATATCTAAATTTATCTCTCCTAATATATCACTATCAAAAAATAGCTCATTTCTATCTCGTATATTTTTTAAATCTTTTCCTAGCGTAAATAGTGCTATTTTCTTGCCAGAGAAGATATTTCCTAAAGTGCTTCTTTTTAATCCTATAGGTAATTTATAAAACCAATTAGGTACTGCTAATACAATTAATTCATAGGATTTTATATCTTCTCCTAAAGTTTCTAAGTTAAGATTATCCTCTATAAAACTTTTATATGGAACTTTATCATAGATACCAGTGTTATTTTTCACATCTTTTAGTTCTAATAAGTCTCCCTTTATCTCTTCTTTCATAGTTTCTGATAAGTTTTTTAATAATCCATCTAAAGAATAAAATAATATAAGAGTTTTCAATATACCACTCCTAAATACTTATATATTTATTAGTATATGAAAACTCTTTTTATTTAGTTAATATGTGAATATTATACAATGTTTATTATGACAATAGATCTAAATATCTATTGATTTTCTAAATAAAAACCTTTATCTCTTAAATCATTTGCTACATATTCACTGCATTCAATTATAAAATCATTCATTTCATTTTCTGTTAAATATATAAAATTTTCTTTTGTGTCATTGTTTTCTCCTAAATAAGCTTCTTTTATGTAGTTTACTTTCTTTGTAAAAGCTCCTTTTGGAAAGTATTCTAAATAATCTTCAACTTCTGTTACATTCTTAAAAATTGTAAAAAATAAGCTATTTGGATTTTTATCTAAGAATAGATAATCAAGTCCATACCAATCTTTTTTAATGACCCATATGAAATTTTTATCTTTTTCTAATCCTTCTTTGTATAATTTTGTTTTCTTTTTATCGTCATACATTCTTTTCCAACATACATCAGTTAAAAGATGTACATAATACCCTAAATAAAAAGAAAATCTATTATTTAAATTATTTTTCTTGTGATCTTTTAAATATTTAATATAGAATCCTTCTGCATTAGTATTTTCTCCATCTTCCATCCAATGAGTAATGTCTCTAGGTGGATCAAAAGAAGAATAATCCTCATTGGGTACTCCACTATCCGGTCCTATATTTCCTACAGTAAAGCATTCATAATTTACCTGTGGCTTCTTCTCTAAAATTTTTTCTGCTACCCTCAAATGCGCTATCCAAGTTGCCATAATACACCCCCCTTATTAAATACCATATAGTTGTTAAATTTAATATTCTCTAAACTAATTCTTCTTCTTCTTTAAAACCCCTTCTTTTATTAAATAAAAAGAGCAAGATAAACTTTTATTTAAAAGTCTGTCTTACTCCTTTTTACTATTTCTTCATTTTATTTATTCTTTTTAACTCTATTTGGTTTTGCTTTAGGTTTAATAACTGTATTATTGCTTTTATTATATTGATTATATGATTTATCTTGTGGTTTATCATAATGTTTTAAGAACCCTGACAAATCCATAAACCATAAAAATAAAATCACAAAAATTCCTGGAATTATATATCTAGCAACATAATTAGGCATCGTTGGCCAAAGTAATGTCGGTGCTATAAATACAGCTAAAGCTGTTACTAATACAATCCATTTGTTTACTTTAATCTTACCTAATACATATGTTCTAAGTACCCCATAGACAATTAATGCTATAATTGAAAAAAGTAAAATACCTAAAATAAGTTTAAATGTTTCCACTTTTATCCCTCACTTCTTGTTATGTTATTTTTAAACAGTTAATAATATTATATAATATCCCCTCACCAATTAACAGATTTTATTTAAATTTATGCTTAAAATTATATTTACTTTATGTTAAAATTTATGTGAGATACTATAAAATAATCATTAATTTTTATAAATTATCTTCATTTTGTTAAAATATTTTTTTCTTATTGTTATAAATTATCAATAGTTGTAAATAATAAGAAATGTAAATATTTTAGAAAAAGGAGATGTGTTATATGAGAACACTAGACACAATCGTACTAATACTTGTTATAATCGGCGCGGTAAACTGGGGATTAGTTGGACTATTTCGATTTGATTTAGTAGCTGCACTGTTTGCTGGTTCAGGTACTTTTGGTTCAATAAGCCAATTTAGTCGTATTATTTACGCAATAGTTGGTATTTGTGGATTGTATGCTCTTTCATTCTTAGGAAGAGACAGAGAGCGCGATGACGTTTAACGTTAAAATATAACCTTTATAAAAAAGCTGAATTATTTCAGCTTTTTTATTATTTCCTACATACTAGGGGTGGTAATATGAGTATAAAAAAATATATAAATTATAAGCTTAAAGAATTAACTATAGAAGAATTAACTAAATTCTATGATCCTAAGCTGGTAAAAGGATATTGTAAGCAATGTAAAAAATATGGTACTGTTTGGTCTTGTCCAGAATTTAAATTTAACGAATTAGAATTTTTAAAGGATTATACTTATGCATATTTAATACACTCAAAAATTTATATAAGAGATATATGCAAAAGTACAATGGATGAATATTATAATAATCTTCTGAACATAGTACCTGAAGTTAAGGATTATAAGGATGATATGGGTAAAAAATTTAATACTTTATATTTCTCCTGTAGACTTTACTTAGATAATATGCTACTGAGAATTGAGGAAAGTTATAAACATTCTTTAGCTATAGTATCAGGTAGATGCCTTTATTGTGATCCTTGTGAAAAAACTAAAGGCAAAGAATGTATAAATCCTGAAAAATTAAGATACTCTTTAGAAGCTCTATCTATAGATGTATCATCCTTATTAAAGTATTCATTAAATGAAGAAATTCAATGGAGTAATGATGAAGAATCTAATTACATTACCTGTGTTTCTGCACTACTTTCAAAAAATCCAATAAATATAAATGAATTAGAAGATAAAATTATTCATTTTTGATGAATCTAAGTTGAATAGTTACAGTTTTTATATTTTCTCTTATAACTAAAACACTAACAGAAATATTACTATTTAATATTTCATCAAAGATATTATTTATATCTTCCTCAATAAATTTTATAGTATCTCCTTTTTTATTTTTAATAGCATAATTTGAAGAAAGTCTTTCTAAATATAGATTGTCCCACTGTGCTAAATCATATTCATTTTCTACTTCAAAAATTAATCCTCTATTTATTAAAAAATTCTTTAATAATTCATATTTTCTTTTAAGATCATCCCCTTTTTCATCTAGTTTTTTATAAATTTCCGCCTTTTCATCTATCGCTTGTTTTTCATTTTTTATTTCAACTTCTAATTTTTCTTTTTCATTATCTAATTCCAATATATATTTATTAATTTTTTCTAAATATCTTTTGCTATTTTTCATAGTTTATCTTGCCTTTCTGTAAGTTCTTTATATAAAATATTAGTGAGGTGAAGCTTATGAAAAAACTTCAAGAAATTATAGATTTCTTATCAACTCAACTATTAGTAATAGTTAGGAGAATTTCTGAATCCATATATAAAGTTTACAATAACATAGTATTCAATTTCAACAAACAAAACACTATTAAGAAAATGTTTGAGCCTACTATTGATAAAAAACAAGATATAAATAAGGAATTATTAAATGATCTAAAGTATCTTAAAGATAAAAGAGAGAATCTTGAGAATAAAATCGATTGTATTAAAAAAGAGAATTTAAAAATTGAGAAAAAAATTAATATTTTGGAATTGCTTCTGACTGAACAAAGCCAACAATAACTTTAAGTCTTTGCGTTGACTTCCCATATAGAGTTCTACAATAAAAATTTAACTTATACATGACTTTAATTTCCATAATGAAAATTCTTTTCTATGAATGAAAAATTAGGAATGAAAGATGAAAAATTATATCTAAAACTTCACGGTTAAGACCTCTGAAGTTTTTTGAGAATGAATTTTATTTTAAGAAATCCGCTAAGAGTGAATTTCATCCTAAATTTTNNATTATTAATCCTTAATTTTTAAACAATTAGCTGCTTTTATAGAGAATTTATTTCCATAGTATACTTTAAGTTTCATATTGGATGTCTATATTGATGTTTTAATATAAATTCTAATATTACATTTTTATTTATGGCTCTGTTTTAAACCAAGGTTGATAATGGATAGTATAAAAGTGGACAATGATTTGTCCACTTTTATTTAAATCATAATATACAATTAATAATATTAAAGTTCTTTATCAACCATTTCCTTTAACTCATTAGCAATATTTTTTGAAAAATCATGCTTTTTATCACTAAATGTCCAACCAAATCCATCTCCCTTATATCTTGGAAAGACATGCATATGATAATGTCCAATATCATTAAATTCTCCACCATTTTGCATTACACTATAACCATCTGGGGAATACTTTTCTTTAATTACCTTAACAATTTTTTTAGATAATACCATCATAGACACTACTACCTCAGTTGGAATTTCATCAGTATCTAAATAATGTTCTTTAGGAATTATAAGTACATGTCCTTCATTTATTGGCTCTATAGTTAAGAAACACATAATTAACTCATTCTCATAAACTAAGTTACAAGGTAATTCCCCTTTTACAATTTTACAAAATATACAATCCATATTTACCTCCTTAATTTGTTTTGAAGTTCGTATTATAATATAATTGTCCAAAACTTTATATTAGTATTTTACATAATTTACGGATTGTAATCCAGTATTTTCTAAAATATAATCTAATTTAAACAAATCTCGGTACTCTGGTCTTAAATTCCTTAACCATAGTATAACTAAGTGCTATATTGCTATGAACTATCAAATTTTTAGTTCTTACTATATCTTTTTCTGTACTAAATGTATTTATCCACTTGTGCCACTTTAAGTAGTTTTCAAGATACTTTGTAGCCACTCCGTTAAATCTTGTCATCCATCTCTTTAAATTAGAATGTAGGCTATTTATGTGGTTTATATGGTATATATCCTCTTTGTGTCGTCCTCTTTTAATCCTCTTATGTTCTAATTCCATATCAGTAGCAAACTGAATGTATGACTTATGAGAGTCTGTGCATAGAATAGAATGTTCCCCTATGCGATTTTCATATAAGCGTTCTAACTGATTAGCAGTAACTCTACCAGTACATAACAATTCAATTATTATATTTCCTTGCCTATCAAGAGCAGTACCTACACATACTTGTTCTTTGCTTATCCCTCTCTTCTTGACTTGTTTACCTCTCTTACGAGAAGGTCTTGGCATATTAGCAGGTTTAGTACCTTTATATGAATAAGCAAAGAAAACTTCATCTGCTTCAACCACACCATCAACAGAGCCTACACCAAGAAACTCACTGATGCAATTAAGTATCTTATGTCGCCAGTAAAAAGATGTGGCTATATTAATTTCTACTTCTTCGGCAGATTTTCTTATAGAGTAACCATTTAACATACATTTAGCATATCTAAGCCACTTATCTACAGTTTTCTTACTTCTGTAAGTAGCAGAGTTAGTTAAATCGGAGAATGATTTTTTGCAATTTCTGCATAAATATCTTTGCACACCATTTCTTTTCCCATTTCTAACTACATCAGTACCATTACAATGACAACAAATTCTACCTTTAGAAAATCTCATTTCTTTGACTTTCTTAGTTACTTGTGCGACTTGAGAACCTAAAACAAGATATTCCTCTAATTGCGTTAATAATTCTTGTTATTCTTGTTCTGATAAGGCTTTTGCTTGTGCCAATACTGATGTTACATTGTTCATCGTGTTACCTCCGAAAATTCATTATAACCTATTTTCAGAAAAGTACACATATCAACCACTATTTAAAACAGAGCCTTATTTATAATAACTTCCATATATAAAAATGCTCATAATATTTATTTTATAATTTAGCTATTAATTGATAATACTAATTATATCTAAATATTATGAGGTGATATTTTTGTTTGAATGTATAAAGAAAGACAATCATTTCTGTAATTTATATGATGGTGGCTGGGTAACATCAAAAGACACTATTGATATCTATTCCCCTGTGGATAATTCTTTTGTAGGTACTATCCCTTCTATGACCAAAAGCGATATAGATGCATATATAAAAAATTCGAAAGAAGCACAAATATCTTGGGGAGAAGTTCCTGTTAGTGAAAGAGCCGCTATACTTCATAAAGCTGCAACAATATTGGAAGAGCAAGTAGAAGAAATGGCAGAAGTACTCATGTGGGAAATTGCAAAAGATAAAAAGTCCTGTATATCTGAAATTATAAGAACTGCAGCTTTTATTAGATATACTGCAGATGCGGGCAAAAATCTTGAAGGTGAAGCTATTGGTGCTGATAATTTTCCTGGATTTAAGAAAAATAAAATGTCTTTTGCTACAAGAGTTCCTCTTGGAATAGTATTGGCAATTTCACCTTTCAATTATCCTATAAATCTATCCGCAGCAAAAATAGCTCCTGCTCTAGTTGCCGGAAATAGTGTTATATTAAAGCCACCTACTCAAGGTGCAATTAGTGCACTATACCTAGCAAAGGTATTTCAAGAAGCTGGCCTTCCTAATGGAGTATTAAATACGGTTACCGGTAAGACTTCTGAAATCGGTGATTATTTAGTTACTAGACCAGAAATAAATTTTATAAATTTTACTGGTTCTACTAATGTTGGTAAACATATTGCTGAAATTGTTGGAATGGTACCTATGATAATGGAGCTTGGTGGAAAAGATGCGGCAATAGTATTAAATGATGCTAATTTAGATGATACAGCAAGAGAAATAGTATCAGGAGCTTATAGTTATGCTGGTCAAAGATGCACCGCCATAAAAAGAGTATTAGTGGTGGAAGAAATAGCTGATAAATTAGTAGAAAAACTTTTAGATAATGTTAAAAATTTAAAGGTAGGCCATCCGAAGGATGGTTGTGAAGTAACTCCTCTTATCGATACTAAATCTGGTGATTTTGTTGAAGAACTTATGAAGGATGCTATTGATAAAGGAGCTAAATTACTTATTGGCAATAAACGTGAAGGGAATTTACTATATCCTACACTTTTTGACTATGTAACCACAGATATGAGAATTGCCTGGGAAGAACCTTTTGGTCCTGTACTTCCTGTAATTCGTGTAAAATCTATGGAAGAGGCTATAGATATAGCTAACCGTTCTCAATATGGATTACAATCTTCTGTATTTACTATGAATATAAATGATGCTTTTTATGTTGCAAATAAACTTGAAGTGGGAGCAGTACAAATTAATAATAAATCTGAAAGGGGACCAGACCATTTTCCATTCTCCGGAGTAAAAGCTTCTGGTATGGGTACACAAGGTATTAAATATAGTATAGAAGCTATGAGTAGGTTAAAATCTATAGTATTAACAGTATAATTAATTCTTTTATTATATTTAAAATCATTTTCATGAATAAAGTTTTTTATTTTTTAAAATGCTACTTAGAAATTCTAAGTAGCATTTTTTACATATTAAATCCAGTTTCAACAATATCTTTACATATTTGAGCTAAGTTACTTTGATCTTCCTTAGATAGTTCCTTAGGATATATTGGCTTATGAATTATTATTTTACAATCTAAGTCACCTTTTTTAGCTCTCTTACTTCCCTCTAATACTTTATATGTTCCATCTATAGTAATAGGAATAATTGGCACATTAGCCCTTGTAGCCAATTTAAGGCTTCCTTTTTTAAATTCATTTAACTTACCATCTCTACTCCTCGTTCCTTCAGGAAAGATTAGCATCGAATGTCCATCTTTAAGATTTTCTGTAGCTTCAAGAATAGCTTTTAATCCCTCTCTTGGATTATCTCTATCTAAAAATACGCATCGTATATTTTTAGCCCAATAAGATACTACTGGTACATTTTCTAACTCTTTTTTTCCTACAGCACCTAATGGCCTATCAATACAATCAATTACTAATGGAATGTCCATAATACTTTGATGATTTGCCACATAAAGACAAGTCTCATCAAGTAAATTTTCTTTACCAACTACCTTAACTTTTAATTTAGATGCTTTCATAGTAAATCTTGCCCATTTTTTCGCATGATTATATATAAACTTTTCACTTTCTTCTCTAGATTTCTTTTTAATTCTTTCAAATTTTGGCTTCAAAAGCATTGTGAAAAAGATGTACATTGCAGACTTCGCTATAAAAAAGAATTTTCTCATTTTATCACCGTCCTTATATTTAGTCATAACTATTATATCAATAATATTATTCATTTTAAAGCATAGTCATTAAAGAAATCATATTGAAAGATACTTTACTAGTTTATAAACTTCTTAATTGGTCTATAATTTTAATAATTAGCCTATAGGAGGAATAAATGAAAAATAAATTTATTAATCTATCTATTTTAATATCAATTATAATTTCAATATTTACTATATCCTATAAAGTTTATATAGATTATATTCCTTATGATGATAAGGCTATAATTCACTATATTGATGTAGGGCAAGGTGATGGAATATTAATTCAAGTTAATAATAAGAATATTCTAATTGATGGAGGTACAGAAAGTAATTCTAAAGCACTTATTAAATATTTAAAAAGCCAACGAGTCAAATCCTTAGATTATATTATAGCCACCCATCCACATGAAGATCATATTGGCGCATTACCAGAGGTCATAAATACTTTTAAAGTTAAAAACTTTTATGCTCCAAAAGTCACTGCCAATACTACTTGCTTCTATAATTTGATAAAAAGCTTAAAAAGAAGTGATTTGAAAATTCTTCCTATAACTTCTCCTATGATAGTAAATCTAGATGAATATACTTCACTCTCCTTTATTTCTCCTAATAAAAATGAATATAAAAATTTGAATAATTATTCTTTAGTAGCAAAACTTCAATATAAAAACTTCTCATTTCTATTTACCGGTGATGCTGAGAATGAAGTTGAAAATGAAATTATATCTTCTGGTTATAATATAAAATGTCACATACTAAAATTAGGTCATCATGGAAGCAAAACCTCTTCTACTCAAAAATTTTTAGATGAAGTTAATCCTAAGATAGCTATTGCGTCTTGCGGACTCGGAAATGATTATGGTCATCCAAGTAAGGACATATTAAAAGAACTAAAAAATAGAGATATAAAACTATATAGAACTGATAAAGATGGAACTATTGTATTTATTTGTGATGGAAAAACTTTAAAGAGAAAAATAAAATAAAGTGCTATATAAAAAGAATTTTAGTTATAATTCTTCTTATATAGCACTTCATATTTTTTAATAAAAATGGCTCCGCGAAGAGGATTCGAACCTCCAACCTATCGGTTAACAGCCGAGTGCTCCACCGTTGAGCTATCGCGGAATATTGCTAA
>NZ_DKLM01000108.1 GCF_002455975.1 Clostridium sp. UBA6640 | reverse complement strand
TATCTTTAAATCTATAGCTATATTGATGATGATAAGTATAGCTATAGATTTAAAGATAAAGGACATAAACATAACATAGAATGTGATATATGTCATAAAATAATTGAAATTGACTGCCCTATGCCTCAAGTGAAGGAATATATAAAGCTCAAAACAGGAGTTACTTTAATTGATAGTTGTATTAATATAAATAAAGGCATATGTAGTGATTGTGTAAATAACAATAAAAAATAAGAATGTGGATAGTACTCCGCTACTTTCCACATTCCTTTTTTATTTCTTTTAAGTATAAGAGTACAATTAATAGTTTTATGTGGAGCCTTATCTATAGAACCTACTAAGTGGACAATTGCCACATTAGAATCAGAATAGTTAATTTGAAAGCTTTCTAATTTATTTAGTTTATATTTATTAAAAACTCCACCAGTGCTATATTTTTTTATAGCATAATTTATATCTTTGCATCTATATTGAGTATATTTATATTTTGCTAAAGGAAAGAATATTATTATGGATAGAATTAAAATAAAATATAAGGTTATCCTATTTTTTATACTAAATTTAGATTTTGAATTAATCTTTCCTTTGTAATTATAACCTATGATAATCACCTCTCGTTAGTTAACTATAATAATATAATATTAAAAAAATAAGATAAATATGTATAATAAGAAAGGAAGATAAATATGAATTTTTCATCATTAGTACTTATGGAAAGAGAAAAAGATACCAATTATTTAATAAAAGAACTAGGAAGTTATGAGGTAAGTGATGGAGGAGAGTATGTTACAAAATTATTTTATGATGGAGATTTAATCAATTTGTATTTTGATACGAAAGAAGATGTAGAAGAGTGGCAATATACTGCTATATATGATTTATTTGATGAGGAATCTTTTGAAAGGGAAGGTTTTCAGATTGAACCATATGATGATGAGTATAATCCTACATGGATAATAAAATTTCAATACGATGATGAACATACTGTTATTAAAGAAAAGCTAAATAAAGCTTGTAATTTAATAAAAGAAAAAATGGAAAGAGTTTTAGAAGATATCGAAGATAAAAAAAGCGAGTATTTAAATTAAAATTTAGTACCAATTATCAATTACTTGTAAATTTGTATAAAAAAACTACGATAATGGTAGTATAATCAAAAATAAATATTTTTTAGCAAATTTTAAACAAATAGGGGGAAACATGCGTTTAGATTTTATTGGAAATGTAAAAGAAAATGAAGTTCTAGGCAAAACAGTTTTTGATAATGATGGTAGGATCTTACTAAGAGCAGGAGTTAAATTGACATCCCAATATATAAATAAATTAACTCAATTAGGTGCTTATTATATATATATAGAAGATGATAGATTAGGAGATGTAGAAGCAGATGATCCTAAGCTTAATATGTTAAAACAAGATACTATGAGCTGTCTAAGTGAGGTAATTAAAAATGTGGGAGTAATAAGCAAAAGTAATACTAAGGATTGTTTAGCAAGGGTAAATGAATTAATTGAATATATTTTAGAATTAGGTGATGTAAATAAAAGTTTACTTGATATAAAAACTCACAATAACTACACTTTACTTCATAGTGTAGATACAGGGGTAATGGCAACCTTTATGGGAATAGCATTAGGTCTTAAGAAACAAGAACTGAATGATCTTGCTGTTGGTGGAATTTTGCATGATATTGGTAAAGTGAAAATTTCTCCTTCAATAATTGATAAAAATGGACCATTGAGTTTTGAAGAATTTGAAGAGATGAAAAGGCACCCTATATATGGTAAAGAAATTTTAATGAAAAATTTTAATATTTCTAGGTCTTCTATTAAAGCTATAGAACAACATCATGAAAAAATAGATGGGAAAGGCTATCCTTATGGACTTAAAGATAAACAAATATCAAGCTATGCTAAAATAGTATGTGTTTGCGATGTATATGATGCAGTAAGTAATAATAGAAGTTATAGAAAGAAATTTTTACCTAATGAAGCCTATGAACTTATACTGGCTGGATCAGGAACTAACTTTGATAAAGAGATTGTAAGTTTATTTAGAAGAGTATTTTCTGTTTATCCCCTAGGTTGTTGTGTAAAGCTTTCTAATGATATAGAAGGATATGTTATAAGGCAAAATGAAAATTTTCCGGATAGACCGATTATTAGGGTACTTTATGATCATGAATCAAAATTACCTATAAGATTTTATGAAATTAATTTATTAGAACATAGAAATTTAATTATTAAATCATTAGTATAATTAAAATTTTTGGAGTGATAAATTTGAATTCAAAAGAAAAGAATTTAATTAATATAATTAAGACAGGGCCAACTTTAACTTATATGCTCATCACTATTAATGTATTAGTATATTTAATTGTTGGATTTGTATCATTTTATTATTATAAAGGAAGCATAATAGAAATAGACAATAGAGCATTAGTTATGCTAGGTGCGATGGTTAATATTTTGGTAGAAGAAGGACAATATTACAGATTGTTTACATGTGCATTTTTACATAGTTCAATAATACATTTAGCCTTAAACATGTATGCACTTAATTCTTTAGGTACTATACTGGAGAAAGTATTAAGTAAAGGAAAACTTTTAATCATATACATTGTATCTGCTATACTAGCCTCTTATGGAAGCTATTTGTCTACCAAATCTATTTACAGAGTATCTATTTCTGTAGGTGCATCAGGAGCTATTTTTGGTTTATTAGGTGCACTATTAGTAATTGCTTTTCTTAACAGAAAGGTTATTGGAAAAGCGTTACTTAAAAGTGTAACAGAAGTAGTTATAATTAATATAGTTATTGGATTTTTAATACCTAATATAGATAATGTAGCTCATATTTCAGGATTGATAGTGGGAGTTATAATTACCTATATTATACTTAGGTATCCTCGCTTTAAGGAAAAATAGTCTTAAAAGTTAATAATAAAGAGCTGTCTAAGTAATATTAGATAGCTTTTTTAGGTAAGAAGTTAATTGCAAAAATTGACTTTTAATGTATACTTATTTTAGAGAAAGAATGCAAAGATTAAATTTAAAAGTGATACATCGATAGTTAGGGTGTTTATATATATATAATGGGGGGATATAATTGAATATATCAGAATTAAAAGTGATTTTAACAGAAAAAGATTTATTAAGTATTATAAATGATGTACTAAAAAATTATGTAAATTTGCCACAATTAAAAATAAATAAATTATTGATAGAGGATTATTTATGTATTCAAGGAAGTTATAATTATGGTATCAATATACCTTTTGATGCGAAAGTATCCATTGAAAAAGTAGAGGATAACAGGCTTTATATTGTGCTTCAATCAATAAACATTAAGAAAATAAAAATGTTTAATAGAGTAAAAAACTTTATTTTAAAGACATCTTTAAAAAAATTTAAAGATGTAGGGATAACAGTGGATAGTAATAAACTATGTATCAATTTTTATGAGCTTTGTACAATTATTCCTATAGTTAATTTTAAATTAAGAGAAGTGACCGTTATTCCATTTGGACTTGAGGTAAAATTTTATGATCTAAATGTGGATTTACAAAAGAATTCAGAAGAAAAAATTGATATACTAGGAGAAGAAAAGCTAGAAACAATTGAAGCTGAAGAAGCTGATCCTTCACAATTAAATGCAAATAGTATAATTTCAATAGAAGCTAATGAGAAAAATTGCAGCAGTTATTCTGAGGTAAGAAACTCTATGGTAAATACTGTACCTCATAAATATAGAGATTATTCCCAATATGTATTATTACTGCCAGATATAATAGCATTACTTGTCAGAGTTTTTAAAGATGAACGGGTTACAAAGGAAACTAAAAGATATTTAGGAGTGGCTTTAGGTTATTTATTATTTCCTATAGATGTAATACCAGATTCTATTCCACTTATAGGTAAAATTGATGATCTAGCAGTAGTATTCTTTGTATTTCAAAAACTATTATGTGATATACCTACAGAAATTATCATTGATAACTATGAGGGAAATGAAGATATAATATTAATAATTAAAGAGGGAATAGCTTTATTTGCAGATAGATTTGGAACAAAAAATATTAAAAATATAATTGATATATTATCCCTATCAGTAAAAAAAGGAATTAATTTTTTTTCTAAATAAAGGAGAGAAACTATGGCTAAAAAAATATATGCAATCAAATATGGTTTTGATTTTAAGGATAATAGAGAAATAAGAAATATTATGGTTAATACTTGGGCAGAATGTTTAGCATTGGTTAAAGGAGTAAAAGGAGCTCAGTATAAAAGCTTTGAAAGTCTTAATGAGGCAAAAGAATATTTAAGTGAAGAAAAAAAGTTATTGAAAAAGGGTATTGATAGCTATCCTATGGATTGTATTCATGTATATGTAGATGGAAGTTACAATCTTCAAAGTGAGAAGTTTTCCTATGGCATGGTTGCAGTAAGAAATGATGTAATAGAATATATGGAAAATGGTGAAGCAGAGGATAATTCACAAAAGCAGTTAAGACAAATAGCAGGAGAATTAATGGGAGCTATAAAGGCAGTAGAATATGCAAAATCAATAGGAGAAAGAAAATTAGTAATATTTCATGACTATGAGGGGATATATCATCATGCTATAGGAACCTGGGAGAGAAAAGATAGCTCCTCAAAAGAGTATTATGATAAAATTAATAGTTATATAAATAAAGATAATATGGAAATTATTTTTGTTAAGACAGATAGTCATAGTGGAGATATATATAATGAAATAACAGATAGTTATGCTAAGGCAGCAATAAGAGTACCTTTAACAGATGCTGTTGATAAATATCTATCAGCAAATACAGTGAAAGCTAAAGATGATATTGTTAAAGAAAAGCTACTTTCTATAATAAAAGAAAAAAATTACGATAAAGTAATATGTTTAGGGGAAAATCTTATATTAAGAGAGAAGAAAAGCCTAGAGGAAATTCTTAGAGAGATTAAGCTTTTAAAATGTGATAATGAGCTATTATCTTACATAAAAGATTTGGACCAGAATATTAAGAATGACTTAATATTTAATTTTATTAAAGAAATAAATTAAAATTTAAAAATCATTGCAGTATATATAGTTAATAATTATAAAAGACAACCTCTAGAGGAGGATTATCTTTTAGTTTATGTGTACCTAGTATGGATAATAACTTTATGGTGGAAGTTCGCTGTAGAATTAGTAGTGGGAATCACTAACTAATAACAAAGGTGTCTACGTCAGGCAGAATCTAAAGGAAGCAGTCTCGGTCTGATGAATACGAACTGTATATTGTAGTTGTGATGAGTGTAATATATATGTTAAAAGTGAAAAAGTTGGCAGGGTGGCTATGGGGAGTATAAGTTTATTTATACAGAATAAACTCAACCTTAAAGTTAACACAAACAAAAGTGCAGTGGAAAGACTTTGGAACAGAGGATAACTAAGCTCAGCTAAATAAACATTGGTTGGATTAATTACTATGGTGCTGCAAAATGCAAAGGATTAATATGGAAAATAGATGTGTGGATAAGACAAAGTCTAAGGATGTGTATATGGAAACAATGGAAGAAGGTTAGAATAAGATATAGAAATCTTAAGAGATTGGGGCTAAATCACTATCAAGGAATAAAAAGAGCCAATACCCGTAAAGGGTACTGGCAAATAGACAATAGTACTATCTTAAACAAAGCGCTTACAAATCAATTCTTCTCAGAATTAGGCTTAAAAAACTAACACGTCAATATATTAAAATTTATTTAATTTAAAGAACCGCCATGTACCAAAACCATACGCACGTTGGTGCGAGAGGTCGGTAGGTAAAATAATTATCTACCTTCTGCTTAATGAGTGTAATAAAAGATAAACTTTAACACACTGAGCTTTAATCTAAATATCTAAAGAATTATTTCATCTAATATTTCATCTAATTTTTCAACTTGTTCTTTAGATATATTTTTAAGATAAGAAGATAGAAGTTCGTGGCGATTTTTTGTAAGTTGTTTAGAAGCAATTTCTCCTTGTTTGGTTAATTTTGCCACAACTAATCTTCTATCATTTGGATCTGTTTCTCTAACAATATAACCTTTTTTAACTAGTCTATCCATAGCTTTTGTAGGAGTACTTAATGCCACTTCTAAAAAATCTGCTATTTCAGTTATTGTTTTTTCACCATTTAATCCTATGGCATCAATTATTGATATTTCTGCCAATGATAAATCATTAAGTTCTGTATTAATAAATTGATGTCTTATATCTTTATCAATTTTAATAACTAAACGTTTCATATTCATATACAACCTATCACTTATATTCACTGTTTCACCACCAATAAAACTACTTTCGTAATATCGTATTTACATAGTACAGTAACATTTGAATATATCACTGTCAAGTAATATGATATTTATTCTTTTATTATAATATTTTTTAAATATAATATAAAGAAATAAATTTATTGGTTTTTAAATTATTATTTATTCCATATATGAACTCGGTTCTTTGCCTATTTCATTTAAAACTTTCCATTGTCTATTATTATTTATAGAATCAATGCTTCTTTTAGAATATCTTTCAATATGTTCTTCATATCCAGTTATAGGATTAACTATACATCTTGCAGGTAATCCCATCATAAATCTTTTAATACATCCTTCGTTGCAACGTGTACATTTGATAATTTCATCCATTCGATCTTCTTTATATTTATTAACCCAATCAGGATCTGCAATCTGTTGTCTTCCTTGTGAAATCATATCAGCTATATTTTCTCTTATAACTTTTTCAGCCAATTTAGGATCGTGTACAGATGGACATATAAGAGGAATATTTAAATCTTTATTTATAATTCTTGCTTTTTCAACGACTTGACCATCATTATTAGGTAAAAAATCACTCATGCATTCATAAGAACCATCTGATAAATGTATAAAATCAGCTCCATATTCTTCAAGTTTTTTAGCAACTTTATTAACATATTCAGGTGTCATTCCATCTTCAACTTCTTCGGAAGCGCTAATTCTAACTCCTATTGGATAATCAGGACCTACATACTTACGCATTGAATCTATACTTTCTTTTATTATTCTTAATCTATTTTCAAGACTACCACCATACTCATCATTTCTTTTATTAGTATGTGGTGAAATAAAAGAGTGAAGTAAATATCCATGAGGAGCATGAATTTCTATACCATCAAATCCAGCTAGTTTAGTGCATTTAGCAGAATATCCATAGTCTTCTACCAATTTTTTTATTTCTTTTTTAGTTAATTCTCTAGGAGTTTCAGAGATTAAGTGAGAACCAGGAATTTTTTTAGCTTGTTCTATTGTTACTTCAATATCGTCACTTAATTCACCTTGATATCCTAATGTTCTAACAAAAGCTTTAAGTGGTTTAATATTTTCAGGACTACCAAGTCCATTTATTAATTTATCTGGTCTTACTTCAAATGGTATAGGAGAAGCAGATACTGGAGTAGTAGCACCTAGGTCGGAAGTTCCTTGTCTACCAGGTCCTATAGAAAGTTGAGCAAAAACCACTGCTCCATCAACCTTTATTCTTTCAACCATATTAGCTAATTGAGGTACATATCGCTCATCTGTAATAGATAAATTATTATATTTACGATAGGTATTAGCAGTTGGATGTTCACTAGCGAGCATAGCTTCTATAATTATAAGACCTGTTCCACCTATGGACCTTGCAACATAGTAAGCTTCTTGCTGTTTACTAGGATAGTGATTAGGTCCTGTAAAATTCATATTCATAGGAGCCATAGCCACTCTATTATTAATTTTAACATCACCTATTTTAATTGGTTTCAATAATACTTTTTCACTTGTCATTTTGATTCCCCCTCATTTACAAATATAATATAATTCGAAAATCATATAATACGAAAGTCGTAGTGTTTGATAAAAAAATAAAAGTTCTGGATTAAATTTCACTTACCATTTTGAATCCTCCTTATTTACAAACATAAAGTAATCAGAAAATAGGATAGTACGAAAATCGTAGTATTTGATAAAAAATAAAGGTTCTAGAGTAAATAATATTACTTTCGTATCATTTGATATACTTAACATAGTAATGGTAAATAAAGTATTTGTCAAGGAACATTTGATAAGTTATTTCAAATAAATGTAAACAATTCATTATAATCATTTATATTTAAGTAACTGATGTGCTAATCTAATATAAATAAATTACATATTAAAAAAGAGCCAATCCCCGTAAAAGATATTGGCAAATAGTCAATAGTGTTATCTTAAAACAAAACACTTACAAATCAATTTTTTTCAGAGTTAGGCTTAAAAATATTAACAGGCCAATATGTTAAAATTCATTCAACTTAAAGAACCGCCGTGTACCAGATTGGTACGCACGGTGGTGTGAGAGGTCGGTAGGTAAAATAATTATCTACTCCTACTCGATAATAAATTTCTACTGTGCTTTTATAGTTTAGGAATCTTCAAAAAAATAACTAGTCAGTATGCTCATCTATTTTGTATCATACTGTGTCGTCAGAACTCCATGATAGCTAGACTATTATGAAAACCTTTCTCCTTGTATGATGCAAAATATATTTCACATCTTTAACTAGCTATTTTATTTCATATGCCTTATTTTAATGAAATTTTGAAATTTCAATTATTTTATGAAAATTATTTATGGACTATTTAACAGTGGAAATATTATACTATTTTATTCTAGCAAATATTGAGACAAAATTTTATTTAAATCAATATTTTCTAAGTTATCCACTACAATTATAATTCCTAATATTTCAGAGTTGTTTTTTATTAATATTTCTCCTAAATCTTCTGAAACTAAGGTAGCTTTATTATTTTTAGTATAGTCTAAAGTTAAAAGATTAGTTGAATTTGCAGATTTAATGAAATCAATAGATGAATTATTATTTTTAAAATTATCCATATTAAAGGTCAACTCTAAAGGAATATCTTTTTCTATTACCATTATATAAGGAGATAAACTATCATCTAAAGCGGATATATTTATACTTTGAATATTATTTCTTTTCTCAGCTTTTCTTATTAAGTTAGAGTTTATAGTTTCATTTCCATTGAAGTTACCTATGTTTGATGTAGAGCAGCAAGATGGTGTGAAACTTTTATCATTTGATTCTTTTTCAGAGGGACTTATGTTATTTAAATTATCGACAACTTTAATAGTGCCAGAAAGCATTCCCATCCAGCAGCTATATTTAATAGTTTCATCAGTATTATCGAGATTGATTATATTTTCTCCTTCTTTTAATTTTATTCTTTGACCTAAAGAAGGTATAATTATCTCATTGTTACAGGAGGTCAAAGTTTTACCTTCTATAACCCATTTTATTGGCTTATTTTTCTCCACATATATTGTTCTAGGAGAATATCCAAAAATATCTGCAGTAGTTTTAATTATTTGAACTCCATTTTCTATTTTAGGAAGCTGGTTATCTTCTATAGTTAAATCTGTATTCTCCATGGTGGAAAAAGAATCTGATATATTTAATCCAATAACCGTAAATCCTCTGTTTGCCATTATTAATCCAAGAACTATTATGAGTATTCCGCTGAATTTCATCAAGTTTATAGCATTTTTACCTTTAATAAATAAAGTAGATAAAGCACCAAATATAAGCATGAGTGGCACAGTTCCTAGTGCAAAGAAAAACATAGATTTAGCACCTAAAATAGCGCTACCAGTGCTAAGTGCATAAAGTTGCATTGTCTGAAGAGGACCGCAGGGCATAAATCCATTTAATAATCCTATTAAAATAGGAGATTTATTCCTTTTAATTTTAGTACAATTTGAAAAAGGAAGCTTTATACTAATACTTCTTAAAATGTTAAATCCTATCATATTTAAGCCCATTAAAATCATATATAAACTAGCAATGATTTGAATTATTGCAGTAATTTTAGGGGTCACCGAGAATATAGAGCCAACAGCGCCAACAATACCACCAAGCATGGTATAAGATATTATTCGGCCTATGTTATATAATAAAGCAGGCTTTATAGCTTCACTTTTATTTTTGGTGGGAGATGACAAGGTTTGAGACATCATAATACCACCACACATTCCAACACAATGTAAGGAGGTAATAGCACCTATTATAAAGAGCATGAAATAGGATGCATTAATCAAAGCTTTATCCATATTGAAACCTGTAGTAAACTTTCCTAATAAAATAATTGCTAGAATAATTATTCCTACACCGATATATTTTGAAAAGCCCTTGTAAGATTTTGCCAAAACCACATAACCTAAAGATTCAATGGTATTAATAATAATTTCTTTATTGTAAAGTTCTAAATTATATTCTATAATTACAGTTTCAGTTTTATAGCTGCACTTTACATTAATTATACCGGGTAATTTTTTTATGTTTTCTTCTATTCTTTTTTCACAAGAAGTACAGGTCATGCCCTTGACCTTTATATACTCTTTATTTAAACTCATATTTAAACCTCCTTATTATTCAAGTGTTATAAAGTATATAAAAAATCTATGTAGAAATTGTGTAGATTTAAAATTTCTACATAACTTTTACAGAATTTTTTATTATAATTTTTTATATAGAGCAAATATTAAAGTAAATTAAACTTTTGAGAGGTATAATATGAAAAACATTTTAATAATAGAAGATGAAAAATCAGTTTCAGAGGTAATAGAAGCATATTTAAAAGCTTCAGGATATAATGTTAAGGTTACGGCAAAAGGAGAAGAAGGCTTAAAGCTATTTAATAGAAATCAGTTTCAATTAATTATTTTAGATTTGATGTTGCCAGATATTAGTGGAGAGGATATATGTAAAATTATTAGAAAAAACTCTGATGTACATATATTTATGCTTACTGCAAAAGGTGGACTTAATGATAAAATTCAAGGGTTAAATCTAGGTGCAGATGAATATTTGGTTAAACCATTTAGTCCTAGAGAATTAGTTGCTAGAGTAAATGCATTATTTAGAAGATTAAACAAAGAAGCATATACTGAGATGGTTTTTGATAATGGAAACTTAGCAATTGATTATGAAAAACGCTTAGTTAAAGTAAAAGACAAAGAGGTTTATTTAACACCTTATGAATTTGAAATATTATATACCTTAGCTAAAAATGAAGGAAAGGTGTTAACTAGGGAAAGGTTAGTGGAAGAAGTTTTTGGCTTTGATTTTGATGGATTCGATAGAAATGTAGATACCCATATTAAAAACCTAAGAAAAAAAATAGAAGAAAGCACGAAAAAACCAAAATATATAATAACAGTAGTTAAAGTAGGATATAAGTTTGGTAAGGAGAAGAAAAATGATAACAATAAATAATAAAATAAAAAATATATTTATTGGTGTTTCTATAATTATTATGATTTTAGTACTTTTATTTGTAAATTTAACTGTTAATAATAATTTTAAAGAATATCTAAAAAATAATCAAAGTAAAAGAAACGAAAGAATTGTAGACTATTTGCAGAAGGTTTATAAGGAGGAAAACACTTGGAAACCTGATTCAGGTATAGAAATTATGCATGAAGCTTACATGAGCAATTTTTGCCTAACACTTTATGATAAAAATAAAAATATTATTTGGGGAATGAACCCTAAAGACTTAAAAAATGAAGATTATAGAGAAGCTATGTTGTCTCATGTTCAAAATGGGAATTATATATCTGAAAGGCATGAATTAAAAGACAATGATAAAATAATAGGATATATAGATGTAGGTCATTATTCTGCTATTTTAATGTCGCAAGAGGATATTAAATTTCAAGTAGACATAAATAAAAGTATTATTGCCAGTGCAGTAATTGCAATAATACTATCAATAATTTTAAGTAAATTTATATCTAAAGATTTTACTGACCCTATAAAGAGAGTAGCAGACATTTCCGTAAAACTATCTAATGGAAATTTAGATGCACGATGTCTTATAGATACGGACATAAAGGAGTTAGGAGAATTAAAGAATAGTATAAATAGATTAGGAGAAAAACTAAAGTATCAAGATGTACTTAGAAAACGATTAATTTCAGATATTTCTCATGAACTTAGAACACCTCTAAATGTACTTCAAAACAATTTAGAAGCAATGATTGATGGTGTTTTTCCAATAAGTAGTAAAAGATTAGAAAGTTTAAATGATGAGGTTATAAGATTTGCAGGTCTACTTAACAATTTAAAAGTATTAAAAAGTTTTGAAGAAGATAGTAAAAAACTTAATTTTAAAGTAATATCTTTAAAAAAATTAATATATACCATATATGAAGAATTCAAATTATATAGTAAGGAGAAAAATGTAACTTTAAGTTCTGAAAGTTTTATAGAAGAAGAGGACTGTATATTAGGCGATGAGGATGGCTTAAGACAAGTATTTATAAATATTTTATCTAATGCAATAAAATTTTCCAAGGAAAAAGGGAAGGTAAAGATAATTCTAAGAAAAAATAAAGAAGATATTATAGTAGAAATAACTGATAATGGTATAGGTATACAAGAAGAGGATTTGCCTTTTATTTTTGAGAGATTTTATAGAGGTGATAAAAGCAGAGAAGAGACAGAAGGAAGTGGAATAGGTCTTACTATCACAAAAAGTATATTAAATTTACATTCTGCAGATATAGAGGTTAAGAGTAAAGAAAATATAGGTACTACAGTGATGATTAATTTTAAAAGTATATAGAAACTATTTAACTATTTAAAATTTAATTTTATGAATATAAACTCTTTATAACATGTATAGTATAAATTAAAAATTTTGTTTAATTAAAATAAGTTGTCTATAGTAGAATTAATTTATAAAAATTGCGCACCATATTATTATATAATTAAAGAAAGGATGTGCATTTATAATGAAAACTATGGGTAAAATACTTCTTGTTGGTGCTGTTGCTGGTGCTACTATGCAAATGATGATGCCAATGATGGATAAAAAAACTAGAAAAAGAATTAAAAAATCCAGTAAAAGGCTGCAACATATGGCTGGAGATGTATATGAAAATATGATGTCTATGATGCATTAGAAATGTAAATATAAGACATCTAAAGCAAGTAATAAAGTGTCTAGTCAAAGATGTTGAGAATATTTTGTGTCAAATAGCATATTAATATCACTGATACTAGTGATATTAATGAATCTAGGATGATGCAAAATAACTCAACATATTGACTAGTTACTTTAAAGATATTTAGTGTATTTTTATAGTGAAAAAGTTGGATTTTTATCCAACTTTTTTTATTGTAGAAATATAGTAAAATTGACAATTTAATCTTTAATAATATCATCTAAATCAAATGCAGTTAAAAAGCACCTATATATTAATTTAAATTGCTATTTTTGTATATAATAGAATTAAAATAAAATTAATGCAATTTATTAAATAAAAATCCAAAATTTACGAAAATTTATATATAATTGTTATTCTACTTTAAAAATACTATAATTTTTGTGATTTTATTAAAATTTATGTTATAATAAAATAAGAAAATTTATAAAATTTCATTTTTTATCTAGTATAACTATAGTAGCTAATAATAAATTACTTGTAAAGGATGCGTGATTATGAAAATACTATCTTTAGGTGAAAAGATAAAACTAAGAAGAAAAGAGTTAAGTTTAACTTTAAAAAATCTAGCTGGTGATAGAATAACCGCGGGACAAATTAGTTTAGTTGAGTCTGGAAAATCTAACCCAAGTATGGATTTATTAGAGTATTTAGCCTTTGCATTAAATATTACAGTAGAATACTTAATGGAAACTGAGGAGACTCAAGCGGAAAAAATTTGTCTTTATCATGAAAATATTGCAGAAGCTAAGATATTAAATGACGAATTAGAAGAGGCAGAAAAAAACATAGAAAATTCTTTACATTATGCAGAAAAATACAATTTAGATATGAGGAAAGCAAAGGATCTTTATTTAAAAGGCTTAATCTATAGCAGGAAAAAAGAATATGGAAATGCTCAGCAAAATTTTTTGTCAGCAAATAGTATATTTATCAAAAATAATTCAAATGAAGAAGTTATCAATACTTTTTTATTGTTAGGGAAAATTACCTTAAAACTTAAAGCATATCATTCTGCTTATAGCTATTTTCAACAAGCAGAAAAAGTTTTTGAAGATAGTAATTTAGGTGATGATTTCTTAATTGGGCAAATCTATTATTACATAGGATGCACTTATTTTAAATTAGGAATTATAGATAAATCTATAGAATATTCTTTTATGGCTCAAGAAAAATTTAGAAATATTGATAACAAGAAAATTTATGCAGAAAGTTTATTAGCATTAGCGAAAGAGTATTGCGAAAAAGGTGATATAAACAATGCTATAAATTATTCACAAAAAACATTAAAAATATATAAAGAGATGAATAATAGTTTTTATGTATCTGAAATCGAAAATGATTTAGGGAAGTTATTTTCGGATTTTGAAAATGTTGAACAATCTTTTATACATCTTTATAAAGCGAAAGAAATTAGAGAAAAGACAAATGATTCTAAAATCATTGAAACCTTATGTAATATATGTGAGAACTATATTAAGTTAAAAGACGAAATAAAAGCTAAAGAAACGTTAAATGAAATATTACAGCACATAGAAAAAGGGGAAGAAAAATCACTTTGTGATTACTATCTACTTAAATATCGAGTTGAGTTATTAGAGGGAAAACTAGAAGAAGCAGAGAATACATTAATGCAAACACTTAATTATGTTAAAAAAGTAAACTTCCTTAAGGAAAGCGCGGAAATATCTATAATGTTGGGTAAATTCTACATTGATAATGGTAGGGATAATGAAGCAGCTAAATATTTAAATGAGGGAATAAAGGTATTAAGGGAATTAAAGATTTTAGACAAGTAGTAATGTTAAGTGGGGGATAAAAGTGGAGATATTGTCAACAGGCGAAAAAATAAAAAGAGCCAGAATATATAAAGGTCTAACTTTGAGGGATATTTGTGAGGAAAAAATTTCTGTATCTAAAATGAGTTGTATTGAAAATAATAAAGTAACTGCAGAACCATGGATTTTAGAGTATATAAGTGAAAAATTGGGTTTAGATTTAAAGTATTTAATGCATGATGTAAGAGATCAAATTTTAGAGAATATAAAAGTATTTAAAACTTATAAAGAAAATAACTCATATAATAATAATTATATAGAGGATGTATTATATAATCTTGAATATGCCGAAACATATTGTTATTATGATTTAGCATGTGAAATATTACATTTGTTATTTTCATATCACCTATCGAAAAATAATTTTGAGGATTTAAGAATCATAATACCAAGATATTATGATTTATGTCAGAAATCAAATGATGAATTGTTTCAGTTAAAATATTATATGGATATTGCTGTATACCTTTCATCTAATGGAGAATATTCTCAAGCCATAAGCTATTATAGTAGTGTAAGAAAAAGATTAAAAGAGTTAAAAGTAGAAGATAAATCACAGCTGATAAGAGCTACTTATAATGAATGCGCAGCACTTGTAACTATGGAAGATTTTGATGCTGCAAAAGAAAGATGTGATGAATTAGTAGAAATAGTTGATTACAGTGAAACGGACATATTAAAAGGAGATATTTATCACATGTTTTCTATTCTTGCTCTTCACACTAATGATTATGAAAAATTTAAAGATTATGAAGAAAAAACTCTTTATTATTATAAAAGCGATGTTAGAAGAAAAGCTATGTGCTTTCACAATTTTGCTCTAACTATGTTTAAAAATAATAAAAGAGGCACTGCAGAGGAGTATATTAATCAAGCTATAGAGCAGTATCCAAAGGAAAATACAGAGCAATTATGCTCTTTCCTAATTATTGTAGTGCAAACTTTAATAGAAAATGAAATTTTAAATCTAGCACAAAAGGTAACAGATGAAGTTTTAAATTATGCTATTAACTTAGATAGCACAAAGTTTATTGAAAGCGCTTATTATTATAAGGCTATCATACTTCAAATGCAAAATAATTATTCTTCATCAGAGACGTATATGAATCTATCTTTAGATGCTCTAGTTAGATATGGATCAAAGTCTAAAATATATAAAAGATATTTAGAGATGGGAGAAATGTATCATAAACTAGGAGAAATAGCAGAATCAATTAAGTTTTTTAACTTAGCAATGCAATTAGAAAAGAAAATGTAGCCAAAAGGCTACATTTTTATATATAAAGAGTTTTTAAATTTAGAATATGTAAATACATCTTTATGTATTTTAATGCACAACTTGAAATAATGCACAATTCAAAATTCGCAATTGAGGAGGAAATTAGTTTCTATCAAATTAATTTCTTTAACCAATTTTTTTGCTAGTAATACAATTACTAGTTTTTTTCATCAATTTTAGAACTGGTTTATCTATAAAGAAGGCTCAGAGTAATTATATTAAGTAATATATAATATTAAATAGAAAGGGGAGATTATTATGATAATTATGAATCATGTAGGGGTAGTAGTTAAAGATATGGATATTTCTAAAAAGTTTTATTCAGAGGTTTTAAATGGTGTAATAGATCATGAATATGAAGATGAAAATGTTCATCTTTGTTTTGTAAAGAGTGGGAATGGGGTAATAGAACTTGTAAAAAGAAAAAAAGAAGAAAGTAGTTTTAATTTAGGAGTAGTTGAACATATTGCATTTACTGTTGAAAATTTAGAAGTTGCAATTGAAGGTTTAAAAAAGAAAGATATAGAGATAATAAGTGAATTCCCACGAGTTTGTGATAATAAATTAATAGCATTTTTTAAAGGTCCAAATGGAGAAAAATTAGAATTTGTACAATACTTGTAGTATTTATAACTAAAATAGCTGGAGCTTAAAAGCTATAATTTTAAAAAAGTCGTGATATTTAATCACGGCTTTTTATTTCTCTATTTATAATAAATTCTTTTGCTTTTAATTCTAAACTATCATCTAAGTCACTTAAAGCAACCTCACAATCAGGATATTTATAATTTAAAGCTATAGACAATAGCCTATCTGCGAGCTCAGGGTTCTTAGATAATAAACTACCATGAAAATATGTACAAAAAGTATTTTTATAAATACAACCTTCTTTTTTGTCTTCTCCATTATTTCCATAACCAGATTTTATAATACCTAGAGGATTTAAATCTCCAATGTATGTTTTTCCAGAATGGTTTTCGAAGCCAACATAAGTTTCATTAAATTTTTCATTGTATATTACAGTATTTCCTATGAATCTAGTATCGCCTGCCTCTGTATATATGTCAAGTATGCCTAAGCCTTCTAGTTTAATACCATTAGGAGTAGTATAGTATTTTCCAAGAAGCTGATATCCTCCACAAATACTTAAGAAAGCTTTACCATTTTCTATATATTTTTTTATATCATCTTTTTTTATTTCTATAAGATCCTTAGATACTATAGATTGCTCGTAATCTTGGCCTCCACCAAAAAAAACTATATCATAATTATCACCATCAAATTTATCATTTATAGTAATATTAATAATATTTACTTTTATGCCTCTTTCTTCAGCTCTATGTTTTAAAATAAGTACATTACCCATATCTCCATAAACATTTAATAAATCAGGGTATAAATGACATATATTCAATTCCATAAAATCACCTTGCCTTACCATATTTTTTCAATGTAACCTTTGCTATGAAGTAGCTTTCTAATATTTAACATAGCAGTGTAAGTTGCTAAAATATAGGTTGTATTATCTTCTAATGATGTTAACCCATTCATTAGGCTTTCATCATCTTCACATAATAAAAATTTATCTTTTGAAAATCCTGCAACTTTAAGTCTAATAGCCATGTCATAAAGTCGTGTACCTGAAACAATTATCTTATCAATTTCAAGTTCATTAAGCTTTTCAAAATTAACATCCCAAATCCACGATACATCTCGTCCATCAGCATATCTATCATTTAAAAGTAGAGCAAGATTTATTTTTTTCTTATCAAGCATTATGGTATTAACTGCTTGATCGTAGCCAGCAGGATTTTTAACAAGTATGATTTTTACTTCTTTATTATTAATTTTTATAGTTTCTTGTCTTCCAAAGCTGCTTTGCTGATTTTGTAAAGTAGAAGCTATAACCTCATCACTAATACCTAGTTCTTTAGAAGTAGCATAAGCACAAAGACCATTGTAAATATTGTACTCACCAGCTTGATTTATATTAAATTCTTTATTATTAAATATAACAGAAGAACCATCTGGTGTTAACTCTAGTATTTTATTAACTCCATATTTAAGCTCCGGTCTTTTATAGCCACAGTTGTCACAATAATAACTTCCTAAATGATTATAGGTCACAAAATCATAATTATACTGTGATTTACAACATTTACAGAATTTATTATCTGAATTTACATTTGTGGTAGCATTTTCTCGAATAGGTACATTAAATCCATAATAAGCTTTTGGGTTAGTAATATCTAACTTTCCAAACAGGGATTCATCACCATTTAGAACTAGAGTGGTATTAGGAGTTTTTTCAATTCCACTAAGTATCTTTGTAAAAGTAGTATGAATTTCTCCATATCTATCTAATTGATCTCTAAATAAATTTGTAACTGTAATTATTCGAGGTTTTATATCTTCAGTAATTATAGGTAAGTAGGCCTCATCCACTTCAATTACTGCATATGTATTTCTATTGCATTTTCTAAATTTATAATTAGAAATGAAACAGGAAGTAATTCCAGTTACCATATTTGCTCCAGTGTTATTGGTAATAACATCAAAATTATTAGCTTTTAAAATATTATAAATCATACTAGTAGTAGTAGTTTTACCATTGGTGCCAGTAATCAAAATAACATTATAATCCTTAGCTACAGTTTTTAAGATACGCTTATCAAATTTTAATGCTACCTTGCCAGGAAAATTTGAACCGCCTTTAAAAAGTAGTCTGGAAATTTTAATTATAAATTTAGAGGTAATTATACCGAAAAAAGAATTAATTTTAATTTTAAACACTCCTTTAGCTAAAATTTAAAAGTCTGTTATACGTTCTTTTTCTATTCTTGACTAATTATTTTTATTTTAGATATTTTATTCTATTTTAACATATATGAATTCATGAGAAATTTTAGGTCTATAACTATTCAGAAAAACACCTAATTTATTTAAATTGCTAATAGTGATATTAGCATGATTCTTTTTTAAAACTAGGATTACTTATTAGAGATGTAGTAGCTTCTTTATTCATAATTCTTGTAGTTATATTTTTAGTCATTGTAAAAACGCAAAAAAACAAATAACTTATCATTAAAATAAAAATTATTAGAATGATGGCATTTTTAATACGAGTTTTCTTTAGAGTCTTTTGCCTCCGTTCTTTTAGAAGTTGTTCCTTAGATTCTGTCATAACTCCAACCTCCACAAAATATTTAATTTAGATTTTAATTTAAAATAAATTACTAAACTACATTATAACATGATAATACATTCCTTTCTATGTGTTATACTTCAAATTAAGTAGATTTTTTTATAAGGTTTTGATAAAATTAATATGATTCCACAGGCAAGGAGGAAATTTATGAATAACAAACTATATGGCAAAAGAAACATTATTATATTAGTTATTGGCGTCATATTAGCTATTATTGCTATTGTAGCTTTTAATAATATAAATGATTTGAAAGAAGATAAAATAGAAGCAAATAACTATTTTTACACATGTAAATATGACGAGGCAATAGATAAGTATAAATCAATAGGAAAAAGAGAAAATCAATCTCCATTATGGGATGCTAAAATAAGTGAGGTATATTTACTAAAAAAAGACATAGAAAATGCTAATAAATATATGGAGGAAGCAATTAAAAAAGAAGATAAGACAGGTGACGCTCAAAGTATTATATTAAATAATAAATTTAATATAATTAAGGATAAATTGGCTGAAGAAAAAATAGAAAAAAAAGATTTTGAAACTATTGAGAAATATGGAGAAGAACTTCTAAAGAAATATAGCAGTAATAAGCAAATTAATAAAACAATGTTTTTAATTTATATGTCAAATAATAATTATGACAAGGCAAAAAATATCGTAGATAACTATCCAATTTCAGAGGGATCTGCTTATGATTTGGCAGAAAAATCTAGAATGTACATGATTTTGAATAAAACTGAAGAGGGATTATCTACATTAAAAGCTGCTTATGATTTAGATAAAAATGAAATTAAAATATATGATACCATTTATGAGAGTTATGAAGAAAATAAAACTTTATTAAATGATATTACAAAGTTAAATGAAAAGAATAAAGAAGATTTATGTTATAAACTATGGCTTGCAAAAATTTATAGCATTGAAGAAAGTAAAAATAAAGGAAAAGAAATTATTAATGACATTATAAATGAAGTAAAGGATAATAAAGATTTTTTAATTGCGAGGTTGTTAGAAATATCAATACTTGATAATAATAAAGAGTATGATAAAT
>NZ_DKLM01000140.1:44795-49760 GCF_002455975.1 Clostridium sp. UBA6640 | reverse complement strand
TATTTTTATAGAAAACTTATTTTCCAGAGTATATATTAAGTTTTCACATTGTATCCCTATATAAACTTTTAACTTTTTATCATAGTGGATTTTACATTTAAATTTTTTAAAATAATGCTTCTACAAATTCCCTTGAACTAAATTCTTGAAGATCATCAATGCCCTCTCCAACCCCTATAAATTTAACAGGAATGTTTAGCTGGTTTTTAATAGAAATAACTACTCCGCCTTTAGCAGTACCATCAAGTTTGGTAAGTATTATGCCATCAATAGGACAAACCTCCATAAATTGTTTAGCTTGAATGACTGCATTTTGTCCTGTAGTTGCATCTAAAACTAACAGAGTTTCTCTATGAGCCTCACTATACTCTCTATCAATTACCCTATTAATTTTTCCAAGCTCATCCATTAAATTTTTTTTGTTATGTAGCCTTCCTGCTGTATCGCAAATTAATACATCAACCTTTCTAGCTTTAGCAGCTTGCACTGCATCATAGACTACTGCCGCTGGGTCAGATCCTTCTTGATGTTTTACTAGATCAACATTTGCTCTTTTACTCCACACCTCTAATTGATCAATAGCAGCTGCTCTAAATGTATCTGCTGCTGCTAATAATACTTTATAATTTTCCGCCTTAATTCTTGCAGCAATTTTACCTATAGATGTAGTTTTGCCTACTCCATTAACACCAATAACTAGCTTAATTTCCGGAAGATTTTTAGGAATTAAAGTATTTTCTTCTTCTCCCATCATCTCGATTATAACTTCCTTCATACAAGGTTTAACCATTGCTACATCCTTAATTTTGTCGTTTTTAATTTTCGCTTTCAATTTTTCAATAATTTCCACAGAAGTTTCAACCCCTATATCACTAACAATTAGAGCCTCCTCTAATTCTTCATAAAGATCTTCATCTATAGTAACAGCAAGATTTAAAACATCTGATACTGCATTACTAATGCTATCTCTTGTTTTTGTTAGACCAGTTTTAAGTTTTTCAAAAAAATTTCCAAACATAATTTTTCCTCCTTGTTTTGTTTATGATGTCAGGTAAAAGAAATTGATTCATAAAGAATTAATTTCCACTTTAATTGTAGGTTTTAAATTATATATTATTTAAAATTGTGAAATATAGTTTATCCATATATTCGCTAATTATTTTTCTGAATATTCATAAAATCAACAGAAACCACTTTTGATATTCCTTTTTCTTCCATTGTCACTCCATAAAGTACGTCACTGGCCTCCATTGTTCCTTTTCTATGGGTAATAACTATAAATTGAATATTATTTGAGAATTTCTTTAAAAACTCCGCATATCTAACTACATTAGCATCATCAAGAGCAGCTTCAATCTCATCTAATATACAAAATGGAGTTGGTTTCATCTTTAATATACCGAATAAAAGCGCTATAGCTGATAACACTTTTTCTCCTCCAGATAAAAGATTTATATTTTGAAGTTTCTTTCCTGGCGGTTCTACATTAATGTCTATTTTTGAGGTCAATTCGTCTCCATCTGTTAATATTAAATCTGCACTTCCACCTTTAAATAACTCTTTAAATGTTTCATTGAAATTTTTTCTAAGTACTAAAAAATTTTCTTTAAATACTATTCTCATTTTACCTGTCATCTCTTCGATAACTTTTAAAAGTTCATCCTTTGCTTGAACTAAATCTTCTCTTTGAGAAGTCATAAAACTATACTTTTCCTTAACCTCTTTATACTCCTCAACAGCACCTACATTTACTGAACCCAAACTATTAATCTCCTGTTTAATTTGCATAACATTTTCTTTAAGTTCAGTTACATTTTCTATAGGCTCTTTAAAACTTAAAGCCTCTGCATAAGTTAGCTCATATTCCTCATTTAATTTATTAAGAAGACTTTCCTTTTCTGTTTCTATTCTAGCTAAAGTTACTTGATACTTATGTAATTCTTTCTCTGAAGCTTCTAGTTCTAAGATTAACTCTTCTTCTTTAGATTTAATTTTAGTTATATTTTCTTTTAATTTTATCTTTTCAATTTCATTATCTGATATAAGTTTTTCCATACTAGATAACATCTCTAAAGTATCTTTAATAGTAATTTTATTATTACTTAAAATCTCTTGATAATTATCTTTATTCTCCTTTAAACTTTCTGCTTCTTTATTAATTATTTCTATCTTACAAGTATAGTCTTTAATTTCATCATTTATTCTTGAAAGCTCACTATCTTTGTTAATGGTAATTTCATCAATCTTTGCCTTTTCAACTCTAAGTTCAGTTAAAGCCTCCCTATACTTTTCGATATTTTCATCGCTTTCTTTTAACTTGCTTTTTAAAACTTCTTCTTCATTATCTATAACTTTTATTTTCTCTTCTATAGAGTTTATATTTTCTCTAGATTCCTTTAGTTTTTCATTATTTAAAGAAATTTCATTTTCTATATTTTTTAAATTTATTCTAGACTTTTCCAAATCTATCTTAAGTTTAGCTTCTTCTTCAGAAATGGAATTTATCTTACTTTGCACTTTGGTTTTCTCTATATTTTCAAAGTGAATTTCATCTCTTAAATTTAAATTCTCTTCGTCTAAAGTTCTAATATTTTCATTTAGCTTTTTAAGTAAAATATTTTCATTTTCAATTTCATCATTTATATGATTAAATTTAACTCTAAGTTCTTCAATCTCTCTTTTTCTTCCTATTACATTAGTAGATTTAGAATAAATACTTCCTCCTGTTAAAGCACCACCAGGATTTACAACTTCTCCAGATAAAGTTACAATTCTTTGTTTATAATTTAGCAGCTTAGCTATTTTAATTGCATTATCCATATTATCACATATTATGGTTTTTCCTAAAGTATAATCAATTATACCTTTAAACTTACTATCAAAATCTATAAGTTCACTAGCAATTCCAATATATCCAAAAGCATTTTTAATATTATTGCTAAGTTCTAAGCTTTTACCTTTAACTGTACTTAACGGCAAGAATGTAGCTCTACCTAAACTATTTTTTTTCAAATATTCAATTAAAATCTTTGCATCATTTTCATCTTCTGTAATTATATTAGATAAGCTTCCTCCTAGTGCGATTTCCATAGCTGTTTCATATTTTCTATCAACTTTTATGACTTCTCCTAAAACATAGCAACTACCTTTAAAATAAAATACTTTTTTTGAATCTATATGTTGCATTAAAAGTTTAACAGACCTATTATACCCTTCATATTGCTTATCTAGATTAATTAGCATATTTAAATTTGCATCTGTCTTGTTTGAATTAGCGACTAATTCCTTAAGCTTTTTTTCTTCTAAGGTTTGACTGTGCCTTAATTTCCCAATTTCACTTTTGTTAGCTTTAACTTTATCCTCATAATCATTTATTTTTTCTAAAAGCTTATTAGATTCTATTTCAAGGACAGCTTTAGTAGAGTTGTTAATTTTTAACGAATTAATAAACCCTTCTATATCTATTCTTAATCCTTGAAGTTTTTCATTTAAAATACCTAATTGGCTCTCTAGAAGCATTATGTTATTATTTTTCAGATTTCTATTATCTAAAAGGCTTTGCTTCTTCGATTGAAAAGCCACTAATTTTTCATTTTCATTGAAAGTATCATCACTTAATCTTTTTATTTCTTCTTCCTTAATCTTAATTTTATCTTCTATATTTTTTTGATTTTCTTTAGAATCACTTAAACTTACTTCTAATTTATCTACTTCATCTTTTAAAGATTTAATCTTTAAATTTAATTTTTCTGTCTCTTCAATGTTTTTTCCTATAGATTCATTAACTAACTCTATTCTCTCTTCTAAAATTTTTATCTCTGATAATATTTGCTGATGCTTTGATTTATTATCATAAAACTTTTGCTTATCTTCAGATATTTTATCTTCAAATTTTTCTAGATTACTACTTTGTATCTCTATTTGTTCTTTAATTTTTCTTCTTTCATTTAATTTTTCTTGCAATTCTTTATTTATAGCTTCACATTGCCCTTTATAACTAGAAATTTTTATTTCAGTTTTTTCTATAAAATCAATGATAATATTAATTTCATCGTTTTTTAATTGATTTGATAATTCTAAGAATCTTTTAGCTTTATCACTTTCAATTCTAAGAGGTTCTAACCTTTCTTCATAAGTGTCTAATATATCATGTATTCTTATTAAGTTTTGCTCTGTATTATCTAATTTTCTCTCTGCTTCTTCTTTTCTAGTTTTATATTTAACAATTCCAGCGGCTTCTTCTAAAAGTTTTCTTCTTTCTTCTGGTTTTCCACTAAGTATAGCATCTATCTTACCTTGACCTATTATAGAATATCCTTCTTTACCTATACCTGTATCCATAAATAAAGCTTGTACATCTTTTAATCTACATATAGTATTATTTATTAAATATTCGCTTTCTCCTGAGCGATAAAGCCTTCTTGAAATAACTACATCAGAGTATTCAATATCTAGTTCTGAATCAGAGTTATCCAAAATAAGAGAAACTTGTGCAAGTCCCACAGGTTTTCTAAATTGAGTACCTGCAAAAATTACATCCTCCATTTTATCTCCTCTTAAGTTCCTAACACTCTGCTCTCCTAAAACCCATCTTACTGCATCTGATATATTGCTTTTTCCACTTCCATTAGGTCCTACTACAGCAGTTACTCCCTTTTTAAATACAAGTTCCGTTTTATCTGCAAAGGACTTAAAACCTCTAATTTCAATAGATTTTAAGAACATCTATTCACTCTCCTAATTTGCTATAATTAATGGTAATGCAATTCCTAATAACATAAACATAGAAATTACTGCTGCTAATATTTTCGCTAATTTTTCTCTTTTTTTCTTTTTCATAGTCTTCACAGTTTTCACCTTCTTTTACTACAATTTAGTTTATATTATTTACTTTAAAATATCAAACAAAAACATTAATAACTCTTACAAATAAAAGTATGAATTTAATAAAATTAATTTTATTAA
>NZ_DKLM01000140.1:0-44786 GCF_002455975.1 Clostridium sp. UBA6640 | reverse complement strand
CTCATTCCTAATTGTCATTTATTCATTACCAATTGTCAATCAGTTAAAATTATTTTAATTTTATATTAAATAATCTTTATAAGGATCTATTAACAAGACCATTATAATAACTAGCCAACATGATAAAAAATGAGTTAGACTACTGATTAGCTATTATTTATCTTAAAAATTTTGATATTTATAACATAAAATATTAAAAAACCCTTGATTTACAAAACTTCATTTTTTGAAATCTAGCAATATCAAGAGTTTAAAATTCCATTTCTAAATGATATTTAAATCCAGGAACAATAAATTAATATTTAGCTCTATATAGCAAATTTTCTTCTCAAATAATTTTCTAAAGTTATTTCCTCAGCATTTTCCTTTAGATTAAATCTTAATTCTCCCCTTTTTACTGATATATCTTGATTAATTTTTAGTTTTTTCAACCCTAATATTTTTAAAGCCTCATTAAAATATTTTTTCTTATTAGCATAAAGCTTTGATATATCTTTAGGATTTATAGAAATACTTTCAACATCACTATGACTTTTAAAATATTCTACTATTAATTCTTGATATATAGAACTTTCTACTAGTTCTCTAAAAGCAGGATGAAATGGACCTTCCACTATTTCCTTACCATAATTTATCTCTTCTGTAGGCTGAAGTCCTATTCTTATAACCTTAATACCACTTCCTACATACATCCCATATATTATCTTGCTAATTTCAACTGCCTCTTCTAAATCATAAGGCTGATACTCTCCTCTTTCTAATAAAGTTTCCATAGGTGTATTTTTTATCACCAGCGATGGATAGATTCTGCATATATCTGGTTTCATCGCTATACTTTTTTGAGTAGTTAATATATCCTTTTCCCTATTATCCCCAGGTAATCCCAACATAATTTGATGCCCTAAAGTAAATCCATATTTTTTAATTAGCTTTGATGCTTTTACTACATCATCAGAACTATGTCCTCTTCCAGATTTTATTAAAACCTCATCATCAAGTGATTGTACTCCTAATTCTATTATATCAGCAGAATGTTCTTTAAGATTAGCTAATATCTTGTCATCTATGTAATCCGGCCTTGTTGATAACCTTATATAATCTATCTTATTACAATCTTTATAATTCTTTGCTACGGAAAGCAGCTCATTTTGTTTATTTATATCTATAGCTGTAAAAGTCCCCCCAAAAAAAGATACTTCTACAACTGAACTTTCTCTATCTATAGTTTTTAGATATTCTTTTATAGTATTTTCTACAAATTCTCCATTAATTTTAAAGCAACTTCCTGTAATGCTATCTTGATTACAAAATACACAGGTATGAGGACATCCTTCATGTGGTACAAATATTGGGATTATGTAATGAAGTTTATTCATATATTTCCTCCTTAGTTAAAAGCACTTCCCTGGCAGCATTTTGCTCTGCTTCTTTCTTGCTATAACCTACCCCACTACCTTTAGATATACCATTTATTAAAACTTCAACATAAAATAATCTTCTATGTGGAGGACCTTCATATTTAATTAGATTATAAATTATAGACACTTCTCCATTTTTCTGAAGAATTTCTTGAAGTTTCGTTTTATAATCAATAATTATTTGATTTTTTAAAGCCTTATAGATTATATTTTTAAAATTAGTTAATATGAATTCTCTTACATATTCTAAACCTTTATCTAAATAAATAGCAGCAATTATAGCTTCTACAGCATCTGCTAAAATAGATACTCTAGTTCTTCCACCAGTCATTTCTTCGCCCTTACTCATGGTTATATAAGAGCCTAAATTCCATCCTTTAGCTATTTCATAAAGAGAATTTTCACAAACAATTAGTGATCTAACCCTTGTTAAGTATCCCTCACTTTCATTTGTATTGTTTGAAAACAAATGTTGAGAGATTACAAGTTGAAGTACTGAGTCTCCTAAGAACTCTAACCTCTCGTTGTACTCTACATCTTTTTTTTGATTAGCATAAGAACTATGGGTAATTGCTATTTGTAATAATCCTAAATTATCAAAGTTTAATTGTAATTTATTCTGCAATTCTAATGTACTAGGTCTAATCTTCATTTCTTTGCTCCTTCTTAGGAGTTTATTCCTCAATTTATTACCTTATTAATAAATTCAAGAAAGAACTCCTTGATTTTATTTCTTTTATATGAAAATAAAGTCCCGCAATTAGCGGAACTTAGATTTTATTCTTCTACACGTGCTTTTATGTATTCGACTACATCACCCACTGTAGATATTTTTTCTGCATCCTCATCAGGTATCTCTATATCGAATTCTTCCTCTAATGCCATTATTAACTCAACTATATCTAATGAATCAGCACCTAAATCATCTACGAAAGACGATTCCATTTTAATCTCATCTTCCTCTATGCTTAATTGCTCTGCTATTCTCTCTCTTATTTTTTCAAACATAATTATTCAGCCTCCTAATAAATTAAAAACATTTCAATTAAATATTAATAGTTATATTGAAAGTAATCAATAGATTTTTAATATATTTTAATAATATACTTCAATTTAATAATATTATTCATGATATTTTATTCTTTTACTCTTTTTCTGTTCCTAAATTTTCAAGTTCTGCTTGTATTTTTTCAACAATTTTATTATCATATGCTACTTTTGCTTGTCTTATCGCATTTTTAAAAGCTTTTGCATTTGAACTTCCATGAGCCTTAACACAAATTCCATTAACACCTAAAAAAGCAGCTCCACCATATTCTGTGTAGTCAAGATCACTTTTAATCTTCTTAAAAACAGGTTTTAAGAGCATACCACCTAATTTTGTTGTAAAGGAACTCATTATATTTTCTTTTAATATTGAAAATATGCTAGCAGCTACCCCTTCATACATTTTAAGTACCGTGTTTCCTACAAAACCATCACATACTAGTACCTTAACATCGCCTTGAGTAATATCTCTCGGCTCAACATTTCCAACAAAATTATAACCTGTAGTCTTTAAGAGCTTATGAGCATTCTTAGTAAGCTCATTACCCTTTTCTTCTTCTGCACCAATATTTATAAGTCCTATAGTAGGCTCTTTAGTATTTAATACATTTTCAAAATAAATTTTTCCCATTAGAGCAAATTGAACTAAATAATGAGGTTTACAATCTGCATTTGCACCTACATCTATAATCATAAATGGACCATTAATTCCTGGCATTACTGGTGCTAATGCCGGTCTATCAATACCTTTTAATCTACCAACTATAAGGGTACAACCTGCTAAAAAAGCCCCTGTACTTCCAGCAGATATAATTCCATCTACCTTTTTTTCTTTAACTAATTGTAGTGCCTTAGAAATACTAGAATCTTTTTTTCTTCTAATAGCTCTTACAGGTTCTTCATTAGGGCTTATAATCTCTGTAGCATTCACTATAGCAATCTTTTCTTTATCATAGTCGTATTTGCTTAACTCTTTAGCTATCTCTTCTTCTGGACCGGTTATAATGAGTTCTATATCATTATATTCTTTTACTGCTAATACCGACCCTTCTACTATCGCTGAAGGTGAAAAATCTCCACCCATTCCATCTACTGCAAATTTCATTTTTAACCCTCACTTAATTTTATCAATTTTTCTATAAGTTACTAACTAAAAAAAATTATATATAAGTTCTCATTATAAATATTATATATTAAACTTTGTAAAAAATTCTACTTTATTCTTACATTTATAAAAATATTATATAAAAAATAAAAGAAAGTCAAGTGACTTTCTTTTTTATTTCTCAGTTGAAACAACTTCTCTATTTTTGTAGTGTCCACAGTTCTTGCAAACTCTGTGAGCAAGTTTCATTTCATGGCACTGAGGGCATTCAACCATTCCTGGTAAACCAAGTTTGAATGTTTGCGCTCTTCTTGAATCTCTTCTAGCTTTAGAAAATTTTCTCGCAGGATTTCCCATAGTAACACCTCCTTACGTGTTTGAAAACAATTCTTTTAACTTTGCCAACCTCGGATCAAGATCATCTTTTTCACAGTCACATGAATTATGATTTAGATTCGTTCCACAGTGTTGGCACAGGCCTTTGCAGCCTTCCTTGCAAAGTTTTTTTACAGGAAGCTCTACACAAAGATTGTTCTCTATTATTTGGTAAATATCTATTTTATCATTCTTAATTGAGATAATTTCTCCATCTTCATCTTTAATAGTATCAGATAACTTTTCATTTATATCCATATTTACATTATAAGAAAAGCTCTCACTACATCTTGAACAAGGTAATAAAACCTCAGTTTCAACATTTCCAGTTAATTCATAGATATTATCAATTAGCTTGATTATTCCTTTGAATTTTATAGGCTTAGTGAACTTTATAATTTCACCATTGTCATCAAAACTTTCTTTAGATATCTCTAAGTCAAGCTCTTTTCTTCCATGTTTCTTATTTTTTAATTCTGAAAGGTCAATGTTCATAATTTTTAACATTTTTAACGCTCCGAAAAAATATTACAAAATATTCTTCTCATATGAATAAATCATCATACATAATGCGAATTTAATCGCATAGCTTGAGCAAAGCTACTACGCCCCTCCTTATGTTTATTCAAGATTTTATACTATTTTCAAACACAAACTATTATATAAATTTTAACTTTAAAAGTCAAGAATTATTTATACGTTTAAAAACATATTAAGGAAAGGCAGTAGCTAATTATTATTTAAAAACTATTTAGAAGTTAACTCTTGAGTATCTCTTGCTATTACTAATTCTTCGTTAGTTGGTATAACGAAAGCCTTAACTTTAGCATCAGCAGCACTTACATCTACAGCTTTTCCTCTTACATTGTTTTTCTCAGAATCAATTTTAATTCCCATGAATTCTAAGCCTTTGCATATATCTTCTCTTGTAGCTGGAGAATTTTCTCCTAATCCTGCTGTAAATACAATAGCATCAACTCCGCCCATAGTTGCAGCGTAAGATCCTATCATTTGTCTTACTCTATAGTTATAAACATCTAATGCAAGTTTAGCTCTTTCATTTCCTTCGTCAACAGCTCCTTCTATATCTCTAAAGTCACTACTTACTCCTGAAATTCCTAGAACTCCTGATTCTTTGTTTAATAAGTTATTCACTTCATCAACACTCATATTTTCTTCTTTCATTAAGAAAGTAACTATAGCAGGGTCAATGTTTCCACATCTTGTTCCCATAGCTATTCCTTCAAGTGGAGTAAAGCCCATGCTTGTATCTACTGATTTACCATTTTTAACTGCTGATAAACTAGCACCATTTCCTAAGTGACAAGTAATAATTTTTATATCTTTTATATCTTTGCCCATCATTTCAGCAACTTGGCCAGATACGAATTTATGAGATGTTCCATGGAATCCATATTTTCTTATTCCATGCTTCTCGTATAACTCATATGGTAATGGATATATAAACGCTTCTTTTGCCATTGTTTGATGGAATGCTGTATCAAATACTGCAACCATTGGTGTGCTTGGCATTAATTCTTTACATGCATTAATTCCTATTATGTTTGCTGGATTGTGAAGTGGTGCAAGTTTTACACACTCTTCTAATTCGCTCATAACCTCATCATTGATGATAACTGATTCAGCATACTTTTCTCCGCCATGAACAACTCTATGTCCTACAGCATTGATTTCTGACATGTTAGATATAACTCCATGTACTTTATCAGTTAAGCTATCTATAACGTGTTGTATAGCCTCTTTGTGACTTTCCATTGGAACCTGAATTATGTATTTATCTCTTCCTGGAACCTTTTGAGTTAATATTGAACCCTCTATTCCTATTCTTTCTACTAAACCTTGTGCTATTGCTTCCTCATTTTCCATGTTAATTAATTGATACTTTAATGAAGAACTTCCGCAATTGATTACAAGTATTTTCATTAATAACTCCTCCTTTAATGACACCTTTGTTATTTAGTAATTCTTCTAAAATTACTTTTAATAAATTTTTTATTAAAAGCTCACAACCTTTAGTATATAATATAACTTTTACTTATTGCAAGACTGTTGAGCTTGTATAGCAGTTATAGCTACAACATTAACTATATCATCAACGCTACAGCCTCTTGATAAATCGTTAATAGGTTTTGCAAATCCTTGACAAACTGGTCCTATAGCTTCAGCATTTGCAAACCTTTGAACTAATTTATATCCTATGTTTCCTGCTTGTAAATCTGGGAATACTAGAACATTAGCATTTCCTGCTACAGAACTATTTGGTGCCTTTTGTTTAGCAACCTTATCCACAATAGCAGCATCTAATTGTAGCTCTCCATCAATTTGTAAATCTGGTCTTTGACCTCTAGCTGACTCTGTAGCTACTCTTACCTTGTCAACATTTTCATGTTTAGCACTTCCCATGCTTGAAAATGAAAGCATTGCAACTTTAGGCTCTATTCCACATAGTGCTTTAGCATTATCTGCTGTACTTATTGCTATTGAAGCTAATTCTTCCGCATTAGGATTTGGATTAACTGCACAATCAGCAAATAATAAAGTACCCTCTTTACCATATCCACAGTTTGGAACTTCCATTACGAAGAAACTTGATACAACTTTTATTCCTGGAGCTGTTTTTATTATTTGAAGACCAGGACGTAATAAATCACCTGTACTATGTACTGCTCCTGAAACTAATCCATCTACATCGTCCATTTTAACCATCATTGTTCCAAAGTATACTGGGTCTTTTACCACTTCAGTAGCTTTTTCTAGCGTTACTCCTTTGCTTTTTCTAAGCTCATAAAAAGCTTCAGCATATTTTGATGTTTTATCTGAAGTCTCTGGATCTATTATCTCTATGCCTTCTATATTTACACCAAATGTTTTAGCATTAGCTTTAACCTTCTCTTCAGCACCAACTAGAACTACCTCTGCTATAGCATTTTTTTTAATTAACTCAGCAGCTTTTAAATTTCTTTCCTCTTCGCCTTCTGGCAAAACTATTTTTTTCATATCTGCTTGAGCTAAATTCCAAATTTTGTCTACAAAACTCATCACGAAATCTCCTTTCGGTTTTAAACCATTAACATCCCTTATTAATATAACCCTTTTTTACTATAATTTTCAACCTAAAACGAAAATTTTATTAACATAATATAATTCTGAAAATTGCTACTTATAAAGCTTCCTTTACTAATACAATAGGTTTGAAATGAAATAATTAGTCAAGAATAAGTAAATATTCTCTATTAGATAAAAGACTAATATTTGATAATGGTTATAATATTTTAAAATTATGTTAATGAATTACTATATAAAATATAGTAACATAATGACTAGTTATTTTTTTCAAGATATCTTATAATACAAGTTAAAAATGTGATTATGGAGAAGTCTTGAATTGTTTTATTTTTGAAGTTACGCAATAACTTCTTATAAAAAACTAGCAATGGAATTGATAGCAAAAATCTATTTAAAAGAAATTAGTTTATTAAAACTAATTTAAACCATAATTATCAATTTTATTCTTAATTGATCTATAAGATATGAGGTGAAAATCATAATGAAAGTATGTGGAATTATAGTTGAATACAATCCATTGCATAATGGTCATGTTTATCATATAAATAAAACTAAAGAACTTACAGGTTGTGATATACTTATAGCAGTAATGAGTGGAAATTTTAATCAAAGAGGCATTCCCTCTATAGTAGACAAATATAATAAGACAAAGATGGCACTAGATAATGGAATAGATTTAGTTTTTGAGCTTCCTACTATTTATAGTGCTTCTTCCGCAGAATTCTTTTCTTTTGGGGCTATAAGCCTTTTAAACAGCTTATCTATAGTTGATAGTATTTGCTTTGGAAGTGAACATGGAGATATATCTATTCTTATGGAAATTTCAAAAATACTTGAAAGTGAATGTGAAGATTTTAAAATTATTTTAAAAGAAAATCTAAAAAAAGGTACTTTATATCCTAAAGCTCGTTCACAAGCTTTATTTTCTTATTTACAAAAAGAGAATTATAATATAGATAATCTAGAAGAAATACTAAATTCTTCTAATAATATACTTGGAATTGAATATATAAAAAGCTTATTAAAACTAAATAGTAACATTAAGCCTTACACAATTAAGCGAGAAGGTGCTTCTTACAATAGTATGACTCTTAATAATGTATTTTCTAGTGCTACATCTATTAGGGAATACATAAAGAGTGAAGCGTCCATAGAAAAGTTAAAGGCTCATGTACCAACTTCTGTTTTTAATCATCTTCAAAAACTCCAAAGTGAAGAATATAATTTTACTTTTGATGAGTCAATGTTACCTTATATTAAGTATAAGAGTTTCTTAGATAAAAATTCTTTAGAAAAAATTCCAGATGTTTCTGAGGGATTACATAATAAAATATATAGCTCTCTTTGTGAAGGAAATAACTATAATGACATAATAGAAAGGATTAAATCTAAAAGGTATACCCGTACTCGTATTAGTAGAATACTTTGTCAGTACTTTATAGGGTTTGATAATTTTGACTCCAACTTCCTTAGAAATGAACCTTGTAGCTATGCTAGAATTTTAGGTTTTAATGAAAAAGGAAAATCCATACTCAAATCTATAAAAAGTAATAGTAATATCCCTTTATATACAAAACTTCCTAAAAACTTAAATGAGACACTGAAATTAGAACTTCAGGCTTCTAGAGCGTATAGCCTATTAAATAAAAATTATAGATATAATGAAGATTATTTAACTAGCCCATTAAAAAAATCCTGACTTGTCTCAGGATTTTTTTGCTTGATTGCTAAATTAATAAACAATCATAGATTTATCTGCATCCTTGAAATGCAGTATGATGGAATAGTAAATAAAATAGTAAATTTATAATTTATTAAAATTAACACATAAGTTGTCCCTTTAATAAATATATTTTATATATGTATATTATACTTTAGGGAGTTGCATAATATTGAAACTTATGTATATTTTTCTTTTAATTATTTTATTATTTATACTTTATAAACTTATAAAAGGCTATGGATTTAATGCTATACTCACTATTTTAGCATCATTACTTATTATTTATATAATAGCTAATCCAAAAGAATGTATGGGATTTACTATAGATGGTGTTAAACTTTTTTTTAACTCTGTATTTCCATCATTATTTCCATTCTTAGTATTAATAAATATGATTATTTCTTTTGGTGGAATTCAAATTTACTCTAAAATACTTGGGAAAATAATCTCTTATCCATTAGGACTCTCAAAAAACTGCAGCTTAGCAATACTTATTAGCACCTTTTGTGGATACCCTTTAGGTGCTAGATATTCTAGCGATATATATGAAAGAAATTTAATAGATTTCAAAACTTACGAAAGGCTTTTAAATATTGCTTCTAACGGAAGTCCACTTTTTATAATAGGAGCAGTAGGGACAGCAATGCTCGGGAATATTTACATGGGATATTTATTGCTATTATCAAATTTTCTTTCTTGTATAGCCATGGGTTTAATACTTCCTAATAGGTATAAAAATAATAATTCTACAAGTAGTAAAAATGTATTTGTGTATGGCAATAATTTAAACATAGGTGTAGCCTTTAAAAACTCTATAGAAGATGCCATTAAAAATGCACTATCTATAGGTGGATTTATAGTTATTTTTTCAGTAATTATAAACATAATAAAAGGCAATGTTTTATTTAACATTACCTTAGAAAAGATATCTGCTCTTACAACCATTCCTTTTGAAGTCATTCAAGGCCTAATTTTGGGAATGATTGAAATAACAAATGGCTGCAGTATTATAACTAAGTCTTCTATTGATTTAAATACTAAATTGCTTTTATTAAGCTTTTTAATTACCTTTAGCGGACTTTCAATAACTTCCCAGGTTTACTCTTTAGTATATAAATTTAAAGTTTCTATGAAAAAATATTTGTTTTATAAAACAATACAAGGTGCTATTAGCTCCTTAATAACCTTATTATTATGTAAATTACCACTTTTTAATTTTTCTCAAGAAACCTTTTTACAAAATGGCTATTATAATATAAACAGCTCTCAAATATATTTGATAGTCATACTAGTTATATTATTTCCTTTAATTGTAACAAAAATAGAGTCTTAATTATTTCAAAGGATTAATAATAAAAACTACTACATCTTTAATATTTAAAAGTTTTAGTAATGCTTATAAATTGCAGCTGTAATTTATAAGCATTATTTCATATTCCCTAAATCTTTAATATTTTCTCTAACAATAGAAGTAGTACTTGTAATCTCTTTATGCATATTTCTAAGCATAGCATCTACTTCCTTGTTAATTTTTATAATTATAGCTTCTCCATTAATATCTATTTCTTTCTGAAGATTGCTTAAGGTTTCATCCGCATAATTTAACACACTAGCTTTTAACTCCTTAGCATATTTATTAGCTTCTAACTTCACTTCTCTTGCTTCAGCATTAGCTTCTTGAAGAATTTCATTTGCCTTATGTTCCGCTGCTCTTATTACATCAGAATTTTCAAGTTCTCTTTGAATTCTTCTTTTTGCATCCTCTCTTATACCCTCTGCCTCTCTTCTAGCATTATCTAATATTTGTTCTCTAGCTTCAACAATTTCCTTCGCTTCTAAAAATTGTTCTGGCAAGTCTGCTTTTAATTCACTTGTAATATTAAGCACTTCTTTTTTATTTAAGCTTACTTTTCCAAGTAAATTGCTAGAAGTTTTTACTGTCTGTTCAAGATAATCTATAAGTTCTAAAATGTTGTTAATCTTTTTGCCCACTGTTATCCCCCCTCTTAATTTTAGCTCTTTTCTTTAAATCTTCCTTAATTTCATCAGGAACTAAATCTTCAAGACACCCTCCAAATAGTGCAACCTGTTTTGTGGCAGAAGAACTTAAATAAGAATATTTAGAGTTCGTCATCATAAACACAGTTTCCTTTGTTTTATCTAATTTCTTATTCATAAGAGCCATTTGAAACTCATAATCAAAGTCAGACATAGATCTAAGTCCTTTAACTATTACATCAGCCTCTTCTGAATTCATGAAATCTACTAATAATCCGCTAAAACTTTTAACTCTAACATTTTTATAAGGTGCTATAACCTTCTGTATATGTGCTACTCTTTCATCAATTTCAAACCAACCTTTTTTATCAGGATTTATTAATACTGCAACTATTACCTCATCAAAAACGTAAGATGATCTTTTTATTATATCTAAATGTCCATTAGTTATAGGGTCAAAGCTTCCGGGATAAACTGCTCTTCTCATTTTTATTTCTCCTTATACTCATAGAAACATACTGTTGTATTCCCATACTTTCTTTTATCAATTAATATTATTTCGTCATTTCCCTCGTATATAATTTCACTTGAATCTATCTTTGTAACAATAAGTCCCTCTCTTTGAAGAAGATTATATTTTGAAATCAACTCCACTGCTGGTGGTATCATCTCCTTAGCATAAGGTGGATCTATAAATATAAGGTCAAAAACTTTTTTCTCTTTTCCAAATTTCTCAAGATACTGATAACAATCTCCTTTTAAAGTAGTACATATATCTTGAAATTTTAAATTTTCTACATTCTGCTTTAAAAGATTATAACTAATATCTCCTTTTTCTATTAAATAGCTATGTTTAGCCCCTCTACTAGCAGCTTCTATTCCTAAGCTTCCTGTACCTGAAAATATGTCAATAGACACTGCATCTATAACCCTATTTTGTATTATACTAAATATTGATTCTTTTACTCTATCTAAAGTTGGTCTGGTTCCCATTCCCTCTGGTGGTAATAACTTTCTTCCTCTAGCTTTTCCAGCAATAACTCTCATTCATTTCCTCCTTAGATTTTAATTAAAGATTTTACTTTAATAATCTTACTATAATTATAAATTATACATTATTTAAAGTCTTTATATAAGATTTAATAGTATTTTAAATCTTATATATCTTTATATTCTAATTTATTAAATCTAGTTTATATTACTCTATAAACAGATTCTATAACTTTTTATAAATCTTTATTTTTAACTTATATTTTCTTAATTTAGTTAAAGCAAATATATTTAGAACTTTTTTCAAGCATTTTTCTTATTTCTTCTTTAATTTTCAAATCTTCATCTTTACTACTAAATATTATGTTTTTAGCTTCTTTATTAGCTATCTTAAAGAGCTGAAAATCTTCTACTAAATCTGCAAGTAAAAGTCCACTTTCACCGGATTGCTTAAATCCAAATACCTCTCCGCCTCCTCTAATCCTTAAGTCTTCCTCAGCTATAAAGAATCCATCATTACTATTTTTCATAGTCTCCATTCTTCTTCTCGTAGTATCACTTTTTATATCTGCTATTAATATACAATAGGATTTGTAACTTCCTCTTCCTACCCGCCCTCTTAACTGATGAAGTTGGGATAATCCAAATCTTTCGGCATTTTCAATTATCATTAGAGTAGCATTAGGTACATTAACACCTACTTCAATAACTGTAGTAGAAATTAAAACTTTAATATTTCCCTCTTTAAAACTTTCCATTATTAAGTTTTTCTCTTTATTAGGCATTTTACCATGAAGTATTTCAATTTCAATATCTTTAAAGTATTTTTCTTTTATCTCTAAATATAAACTTTCTACAGAACTTAGGTTTAAATCTTCATTTTCTTCGACTAGTGGACATACTATATAAACCTGGCGTCCTTCTGCAATTTCTTTTAACGCAAAGTTATATACTCTATCTCTTTCTTTTTTATCTATATAATAGGTATCTACTTTCTTTCTTCCTGGTGGAAGAACATCTATGGTAGATACATCTAAATCTCCATAGAGATAAAGGGTTAATGTTCTTGGTATAGGAGTAGCACTCATTACGAGTATATCTGCATTTTCTCCCTTACTTCCTAGTTTATTTCTTTGATTTACTCCAAAACGATGTTGTTCATCAGTAACAATCATACCTAGTTTTTTAAATACTACATTATCTTCAATGAGAGCGTGAGTTCCTATTAAAAGGTCTATTTCTCCATTAGATAGTGCTTCCTTAATTAATTCCTTATTTTTAGCAGTAGTACTTCCTGTTAAAAGTTCTATTTTTATATTAAAACCTTCAAAAAGCCTTGTAGCTTCATAATAATGTTGCTTTGCTAAAATCTCTGTTGGAGCCATCATTGCCGCTTGGTATCCATTTTTGATAATATTGAATAATGATATCAATGCAACTATAGTTTTTCCACTTCCTACATCACCTTGAACTAATCTATTCATAACAATATTTTTCTTTTGATCTATTAAGATTTCTCTTACTACCCTACTTTGAGCTTCTGTCAATTCAAAAGGTAGTTTTTCCTTAAGAGTTGTGAGTTCATTACACATTTTAAATGGTACTCCGCTGCAGTTTTTATTAAGCTCCTTAAGTAATAAGACCTTCATAGAATATGTAAATAGCTCTTGAAACTTTAATCTTCTTTTAGCTTCTTTTAAGCTATTACTATCCTTAGGACTATGAATATGTCTTATTGCCTCATCTAAAGAAATAAAATTATAGCTTTCTATAATTTTTTCAGGTAAATTTTCAATAATTTTTGTATGAGATAAAATCTCGGTAATAGCCTTATTTAAAAAATTATTACTTAAATTATCCTTAAGAGAATATTTAGCTAATATTTTATTATCATCTAAAGTCACGTTTCTAAGTATCTTAGGACTATTCATTTTAACTTCATTATTAAACTTTTCAATTTTACCACTTAATATGTACTTTTCATTAATTCTAAAACTATTTTTAGCATAAGGCTGATTAAACCATTGGCCTTTGAAAGTTTTATTATTAGCTTTAAATATTATAGTAGAAAGAATTTTATTATTCTTAGTTCTTATATCTCTTAATATACTTACTACCCTGCACTCCAATATTACTTTATCTTTTTCATTAAATTCACTAATATCGCTTCCTACAGTTATTAATTCATAATCCCTGGGAAAATATAAAAGTAAATCTAAAACAGTATAAATTCCACATTTATTAAGTTTTTCGGCCATTTTAGGTCCTACACCCTTAACATAACTAATATCATTATATAAATTCACACCATTCACTCCATATATATAGATAAACTACTCTAAAATTTAATGTATGTCTGAATATACGTTACAGTTTGATATATTAATTCACAACTTTTAGATTAATGCACAATTCACAATGCACAATGCACAATTAAGGAAGAAATTATTTTTTAAAAAAATAATTTCCTAAAACATATTTTTGACTAGCAATATAAAATTGCTAGTGCTTATGACGAACGCCGCTTACCGCTACGGAATAAATTCTAAANNAAGCTTACTGCCCACTATAAATATATCATATATAGAAAAAAAGCCCTAAGGCTTTTTACTCTACAGATGTAATAAAATAATATAATGGTTGCTTTCCATCAAAGCACTGAACATCCATATCTGGATATTTTTCTTCTAACTTTTCTACAAGTTTATTTACCTCTTCAACACTACAATCTTCTCCATAGAATATAGTAATAAGTTCGCTATCCTCATTTATCATGCTAGAAATCAGCTCTTCACAAATATCATATATATCAGTTCCTATTTTACTAATTTTACCTTCTAGAAGTCCAAGAATATTACCTTCTTTTATAACTCTTCCATTATCTTCAGTATCCTTAACTGCATAAGTTACTGAACCTGATATAACATTCTTACTACATTCTGTCATATTTTCGCTATTTTCTTCTGGTGAGGCTTCGCTATTAAACATTGTTATAGCAGTAATCCCCTGTGGTATCGTAGTTGTTGGTATAACTATTACATTTTTATCTACTAATTCTATAGCTTGATTTGCTGCCATTATTATATTTTTGTTATTTGGAAGTACAAAAACATTTTCCGCATTTACTTTATTTATACTTTCAACTATGTCCTGTGTGCTAGGATTCATAGTTTGACCGCCCTCTATTACTACATTGACGCCTAAATCTTCAAAAATATTTTTAATACCTTCTCCTCTAGCAACGGTTACAAACCCATATTTTTGTGGTGGCTCTACAGGAGTAACTGTCTCAGCAGCGTCACCTTCTTCATAATCCATTAAACTTCTATGCTGTTCTCTCATATTATCAATTTTAATTTTTGATAACTCTCCAAACTGAACAGCTTTTGAAAGTATCCTTCCAGGATCATTAGTATGAATATGCACCTTAACAAAATCTTCAAGTCCTACTAATACTATTGAGTCCCCTTGTTTTTCAAGTTCTTCTTTAAACTCTGGAATATTAACTCTCTCAGATAATATTATAAATTCTGTACAATATCCAAATTTAATATCTGCAGAATCAATATGAACTTCTGGACTTGCAATTTCTACTACTTTATTTTCTAAAATTTTAGTGTTAAGGTCAACCTTAAGATCATCTTTTAAAGCTTCATGCATACCCTTGAAAAGGATTAATAATCCCATCCCGCCAGCATCCACAACTTTGGCTTGCTTTAACTGTGGTAACATTTCAGGTGTTTTGTTTAACATTTCTTCGCAATTCTTGCAAATTTCTTCAAATAAACTAGTTACATCTTTAGCCTTACTTGTTTTTATTCCTTCAGCTGCAGCTCTTATTATTGTAAGTATTGTTCCTTCCGTCGGTCTCATAACCGCCTTATAAGCAAAATTAGCACCTTGCACCATACTCTCTTTAATGTCTTCTACTGATGCCTCACTTTTGTCTTCAAGTCCTTTTGCTATGCCTCTAAATATTTGAGAAAGAATAACCCCTGAATTACCTCTAGCACCCATAAGTGCTCCTCTTGCTAACTTTCGAGATATCTCCCCTACTGTTTCTTTATCTAAATTTTCAACTTCACCCACTGCTGTTTTAAATGTCATAGACATATTTGTTCCTGTATCTCCATCTGGTACAGGGAATACATTGAGCGAGTTTACATATTCCTTTTGCTCCTCTAACTTATTAGAAGCATTTCTAATCATATTGCAAAAATCATGCCCATTTATTTTTAAGTATTTCAATGCGATACCTCCTAGACCCTCACACCTTGAACATTTACTGTAACTTGTGAAACCTTAAGTCCTGTAAAGTTTTCCATGTTGTATCTAACCTTCTGAATTATATTATTAGCTATTACTGAAATTTTAGTTCCATACTCTACTATTATATATAATTCTACTGTTAAGGATTCATTCTTCGTATTTATTTTGACACCTTTGCTTAGGTTTTCACCCTTTAAAAGCTCCCATAATCCATCTGTAGCATTTTTAGAAGCCATACCAACAACACCATAGCATTCCATTGTTGACACACCTGCAATGTTTGCCAAAACTTCTTCTGAGTAATATACGTTACCTATTTGATTTGTTATGCTAGCTTTCATAATAACTCCTCCTTAATAACACTATATAGATTATTCTATATTATAAAGTGAATTAATTCAACAATTTTAATTTGTAATTAATAGAATTTACGTTAATTATTTTACATTTTGCTTGCATAGTTCATAGCGACTATGTTAAAATATTGTATGTTTGATTTAAACAGTGTTGGTTATTTTAAGGAGGTGTTTATAATGTCAAGAAGATGCGATATATGTGATAAAGGTGTTGTATCAGGTTCTCAGTTCAGCCACTCACACCGCCAATCTAAAAGAAAATGGGCTCCAAATTTAAAAAGAGTTAAAGCTATAGTTAAGGGATCTCCTAAAACTATTCATGTATGTACTAGATGCTTACGTTCAGGTAAGGTTCAACGTGCTATATAAGCTTAAAAAATGCAACTCCAATAAAGAGTTGCATTTTTTTATGTTTATTTTTTTCTAACAAATATACTAACTATTTTAGATAAAAATTTCGGAAGCTTTATTGCAAATATTTTCATTATTTCCCCCCTATAAATTAATTACGATCCTCCATAATTTTCCAGCCTAAACCTATAATTATACATCCCATTGCAACAATCCATCCCCAAAATGGAATTAGCATTGCTAGTAGTATCCCAAGTCCTACAGCTACTACTATTGCCCCAATTCTCTTTCTGGTTTTCCTGCAAAAAAACTTAGACATTTCATCTCCCCCATAGTTATTACTACTATTTAATATATGTTATTTTTTTACAATTGATACAAGTATTCATCGAAGTAGCTTTACAGAAATTAAACGCGTTAATTCTATAAACAATAAATTCTAATTAATTTTTTATAATGTTATATTTTTAAAATAATTTAATAACAAAAGTGAAATACATATATAAATATGATAAAAAATTTAAGATGTTTTTTTAATTAGATATATGAAGCTTAAAGTTCTCCATAAGAGAAATCAAAATATCGCAATAGACCTTTTAATAACATTTCAATCTCATATTCTAATACAAAAATAATATTATTTAATAAGTATTTTAAAATAAAGCACTAGATATAAGGATATAATGCAAAAACTTAATATATACTCTGGAAATAATCTTTCTATAAAAATAGCTTAAATCCTTAGAAATTAAGGATTAATAATTAAAAATGAAAAATTTAGGATGAAATTCACTTTTAGTGAATTTCTAAAATGAAGTTTATTAAAAAAACTCCGAAGGCTTTGACGGTGGAGTTTTAACCATAATTCTTCATTATTCATTCTTAATTTTTAATTCATTGCAAAAATTTTATTATGGAGATTAAAATCATGTATAAGTTAAATTTTCATTAAATAATCCTATATAATTGCTCTAGCGCTTTATTTTAGAATAAATTTGCATTTTAAATTTTATTTTCAAACTTTATCACCATCTAAAGTCAATAATTTTTTATGATTTTGATTTATTTACCATTACATACTAAATTATACAATTTATAATTCACTTAAGTTGACTAATGCTTCAACCTCTCCTACAACTTTTATTTCCATGAATACATCTAGCGAAAAACAAAATGCATCTTTAACCAATATAGGAGCTTTTCTTATTTCAGAACGAGTTTTCAGAGCTAGTTCTAATTCACTTGTTTCAATAGAGTCCGGTATACATAATGTGACTTCTTCATTTTTTTCCACAAATCTTTTTATTCTTTTTTTCTTACGTTTACCATCTCTAAATTCAATATTATATGGAATTCTCAGTGTAAATTTCACTTTTGAAAAATTTGGCCTCTCTTTAATTTTTTCTCTTATTTCTGTTCTATTTACTATAAATCCATTATGAATTATAATTTTTTGAAAAGTAAAAGGTTCTCTATAAGTTTTAGGAATATTCACTATAACTTTTGGCAAAGATATATCTTCTTTATAACTTGAAAATACTTTTTTAACTATTATAGGAGACAATTCAACTTCATCTTTTTTTTCTTCCATATTAGTTGAATCAATGGCATTTTCATTTTCAATAAGTGATTCATTTAAAACCATTGTAATATCATAAGGTTGACTATTAATTTCTTCTATAAGAACAGTATTAACTATAGAATTAGTCGCTGTATCAATTATATCTAATGCTCCATGACCACCACAATTTCTATCAGTTACAAGAAGCTTATCTTTATTTGGAGTTAATAATATACTTTGTGGTTCTGGCAATGTAGTTGCAATAAATCCTTCTAATATATTAGTTGTAATATTTATTATCTCTACCCTATTAAGTCCTTTATTAGCAGCATATAAAATATTATCTTTAAGTGCTAAACTTGTTATAGAAGAATTTGTTGGTAGTTCTATTTGAAAAACTTCTTTTTTCTCAATATCTATTGTAGAGATACTAGCAGAGTTCTTAGCTCTTCCACCACGATTTGCTACGTATATAAATTTACTATCGTCATTTATTAAAATATAACTTGGTTTTACTCCTACATTTTTAATTCTTGTTAACAATTTAAAATTAGATGTATCATAAATCTTTAAATCTTTACGTAATGAATCTAGAACTACTAAATGTTTTCCATTTGAATCCAACTTCAAGCTCTCTATAGCGATAAACCCTAAGACTCTTGCTATTTTTCTTTCCGTAAATATATCGTATACCAGTATTTCTGAAGTGTTTGATATATATATTCGTCCATTTACTATATCTATTTCTAAATTGCCATTACTCAGGATATCTAATATTTTTATTTCATCATTTAAATTACATATAACTGCAACAGGATTTTTATCACTACCGACATAAATATCACCATTTTTATGCGCTGATATCCTAAAAGGTTTATACGGAAGATTAATAGTTCTTATTATAGTATTCACTTCTCCATCAATAGCTGTTATAGTGTTATTTCCTAAATTTGATACATAATAAATTGTTTCTTTTATCCTTTCTACCGTTGACATAGCATCTAGTTCTCATCCCTCCTGCCCCAAATTTTGCTTATAATAGATTTATTTATTTCAGCTTCTAAATCTCTTTGCAATTTATTTTTTTCTTTATTAACTTGCCTCAACATTAAATTAATCTTTTCCTTTTCTTCAGTTACCATGCTTAATTGCTTATCTACTGTTTCTAATGTATCTTGTAACTCTTCTTTCTCGCTAACTACATTCTGATAGTCTTTTCTCATAGTTTCATTTTCTATAGTTATCTGTTCTAAATTTTGTTCTAATTCCTTCCTTTTATTATTCATTACTTCTAATTCATTATTTATATGTTCCTTATGAAGATTAATTTTATTTAAAAATTCTTGTAATTTTTCTTTTTCTTTCTGTAATTTTTCTATCTCAAGATTTAAATTTTTATTTTCCTTAATTGTTTCTTCTAATTTTTCTTGTAAATCATCCAGTTGCTTCACTCTTTCTTTTAGTCCATCTTGAGACTCCTCATGTACTTGCTTAAAAATATTACATTTCTCTTGAACCCTTTTATTTTTATAAATTATATTACTTAATTGCTCTTCCAGTTGCCCAATAATATTTTCTTTTTGTTTTAGCTGTAATTTCAAGTTAGCTACTATACTTTCTAATTCTTTATTTTGCTCGCTTAAATTTGATATATCTTCATTTGTAAAATCTTTTTCCTCATTGATATTTAATACTGAACTATTATTCTTCTCACTTTCTTCTTCCTCTAAATTCTTTAAAGGACTTTCAGGTAAAAAAAATTTTATAGGATAAGAATTTGTGCCTAGAATTTTAGTACCCTTTATTTTTTCATCATCATATCCAAATATACAGTTGTACAATAAAATTTCTTTTTCTTCTTCAGTATCTAGTCTAAATGGTGCATTCCACTCATTTTCAAATGAAGAACAAATTATATCCTTTTCCTCTCTCCACATTGCCCATAAAATATTGTTTTTTTCAATTAATATAGGATCCGTAATTTCTGTTTTTCCTTCAAAAAGTTTATCATATTTCATTTCTTCGTTAAAATCTATATATACAGTTTCTAATGAATACATATCCTTTTCCTTAGATAGATTTAAAATATGAATCTTATTTTTTGAAAACATAGTGGAAAAATTTATTTTGCTACCTTTTATATCATATAATTTCTTAGGTAAAGTCCAATTAGACTTTTTATACACAAAATTTTTTACTTCTATTTCTGGTTCCTTATTATTGATAAAAAATATAGAAATATTATTTCCTTTTACTATCTCTGCATGATAGTGATTATCTGCATTTGGTATAAGCATAATGTTGTGAATACTATTAATTATGGCATTATCTTCTCTCCATATATAGTGCATAAGACTTCCTAGCGAGGGGTTATTTATATTTTTAAGTATGAAAAATGCATTTATATGATTTTCTACCATAATTAAAGTAAGTTCTCTTATTTCATTCTCACTAGTTTCAAAGTCATAAAGTACTTTTCCTAACCACTGATCTTTATTCCAAATACAATATTTTAATTTTCCTTTTTTACTATATATAATGTGAATATTTTGATCTTTATCTATAGCAATATTAAACTCTAATACTCCTGTAGCAATTTTACTTTCATTAGTCCATCTATCTTCTGAATACATAATATTGTAAGCTAAGTCCCCATTTTCTTTTAAAATAAACTTCCATAAATTATTTTCTTTATCATAAAAAATCCAAGTATTAGTATTTTCCATATATTTCACCTCTTTATAAAATTATATTTTTTTATTTATATATATATGACCACATTTAAACTATCACACAATTATTTAATTTACATACAATGTAATGTAAGTAAGAATATCCTATGTAAAAAGGAGGAAAATATATGGCAATTACTAGTGATAATTTCTCACCACGTCCTGGGCTAGTAAATAAACAAGGATACCTTCCTGACCCAGTTGAATTGGTATGTATCGAAGTACCTAAAGTATTTGACCAATGTTTAATTAAAAAATGTCTTGAATTTAAAGAAGGTCCTGATACAAGTTGTACTGACGAAGAACTAAGAAGTAATCCACTAAGAAATCCAAAAAGATTTTTAGGATGTAGAGATTTTAGTATTAAACTTTTATCTGTAGACAAAATTCCTATTAACGGTAAGCCAGGATATAAAAAAGTTATTATTTCTTTTATGATTTCATTTTTCGCAGATTTTTTAGATACATGTGGTACTACTCAATGTGAATTATTTGAAATAAATAGAACTGAAGTTATTTCTAAACTTTATTGTCCTGACTCAATAGCTAAAACCACTTCTAGCAGTATATGCCCTGATGAAGATGAAGATTTCGATCCTGAAATTATAAAACTTGAATTAGTAGCAGACTGTCTTGATGGAGTATTTACTAGAGATTGTGATTGCTGTGATGTATTGGATATAACTTTAGGCTTCCATTTAATAGTAAAATGTGAACTTATTGTTCAATTACTAATTCCTGCTTATGGTTACTGTCCAGTACCTAAACAATGTAAAGAAGAACAAGAGGAAAATCCATGTGAAATATTCTGTAAATTACCACCACCAAAATTCTATCCGGATCAAAAATTAAGACCATTGTTCTCTGACGACTATGATGATTGTTGCGATTAATTAAAAATAAGTTTTCTATAGTAAAGTAACACACTTGTCCAATGTCTCATATAATATAATGAAGAGTTTTAGATAAAATATTTTCAAATAACTTATAAAAAATAAAAATTATGTAAAAGTATAAGGGAGGCTTATTTATGAATTCAAAATCTAAATCTTTTAAATGCGAAGACAGATGTGAAGACAGATGTCATGACAGATGTGAAGAAAGATGCCACTGTGACAGATGTGAAGAAAGATGTCACCATGACAAATGTGAAGGCAGATGCCACCATGACAGATGTGAAGACAAATGCTGCTGCCATGAGCATAAATGGAACTGTAATATGGAGTGCTGCAACACTTGTCATTGTGTTCCAGGTCATCCTCTACCAGGTCCATCAATATTATCTTGCGGTACAGGAACTGGCTTAGCTATTCCAGCAGTTACTGGTACTGCTCCATTTAATCCTATACCAGTAGCTAGTCTTACAATTGATACTACTTGCTTATGCAGACCATCTGTAAAAATTGATTTTACTAGTATAATTAATTATCAAGCGCTTCTTACTTTAGGAGCAGGTCCATTACTAACTACTCCATTTACAGTAACTTTCCAATTGAGTAAGACTTGTAATGATGGATCTAAAATACCACTAGGAAGCTGGACCTTTACAATAGCACTATTAGCAGTTGCAGTAAATATTACAGAAACCTTTGCTTTCACTTTCTGTGAATGCAATACTTGCCCAGGCTGCTGCGTTTACACTGTAGATATAGTTCAAGCTCTTAGAAGTACACTAGCTGGTACTATTACTGTTACAAGTGAATCTGCTTCAATCGTTACTTCTAGCCTTACAGCAATAGCAGCTTCTTCTTGCTAATAATTTTAAACTTAAGTGTAAATAAAATGATATATTTTAAATTTATGGGAGTCCTCTACCAATGAGGCTCCTCATCTCCATTTATAATACAAAATTAATATAAATATTAAAATAAGCGGTATTTAAAATATTATAATTAGAGCTATACAATTTATAATTACAGATTTACATTTATCCTTATAGGTTATGTAAAAATTACAAACTTTTAGAATTAAAATTACTATAAAAATTAGCATATAGTTACTTGTTACCTAGTTCTTTGAAGTGCAATATAATGGCACAAAGATATTTAATATATTTACCGGTATAACTGTATTGCTTACCTCCCTTATTCAATTCATAATTAAAAATATTTATTAGATAAAGCTGAGAAATTTAGAATTGATTTATCTTTTAAGCGGCACAGTTACTTCCTATAAAGAACTATTAATTATATTGCTAGTAAAAAATTATCTAAAGAAATTAGTTTGATTAAAACTAATTTCAATTACAATTTTTAATTTTGAATTGTGTATTATTTTAAATACTCCATTAAATAAACTGTTCCCTAGAGGCTAAAAATTTAAAATTTATTAAAATATTAAGGAGGCATATTTATGAATTCAAAGTCTAAATCTTTTAAATGCGACGACAGATGTCATGATAAATGTGACCATGACAAATGCTGCTGCCATGAGCATAAATGGAACTGTGATATAGATTGCTGCAATACTTGCCACTGTGTTCCAGGTCATCCTCTACCTAGTCCATCAGTATTATCTTGCGGTACTGGAACTGGCTTAGCTATTCCAGCAGTTACTCCTGGTAGTCAATTTAATCCTGTACCAGTAGCTAGTGTTACAATTGATACTACTTGTCTATGCAGCCCAGCTGTAAAAATTGATTTTTCTAGTATAATTAACTATCAAGCACTTCTTGTTTTAGCAGCTCCTGTAATAACTACTCCATTCACAGTAACTTTCCAATTGAGTAAGACCTGTGATAATGGTAGTAAAATACCACTAGGAAGCTGGACTTTCACAATATCACTATTAACAGTTGCAGTAAATATTACTGAAACCTTTGCTTTTACTCATTGTGAATGTCATGCATGCCCAGGCTGCTGCGTTTATACTGTAGATATAGTTAACGCTACTAGAAGTGCACTACTTGGCGTTACTGTTACAAGTGAATCTGCTTCAATTGTTACTTCAAGTCTTACAGCAATAGCAGCTTCTTCTTGCTAATTAGTTCTTATGCTTAACTTATAGATAAAATGTTATATTTTAAATTTATGGGAGCCTTCTGTTAATAAGGCTCCTAATTTGTTTTTTATAATATATTTTAAAGTTAATACAGCTACTAATATTTTAATTGTATTAACTCTCTATTATCATACTTAATTAAATTGTCGCTAATGAAAACTATACTTTACCTCAAGAAAAATCTTCTATAATAAAAAATTTTAAACTTCTTAATTCATATATCAAGGTAACACAGTTATCTAATAATCCATATAATATACTACACATTTTAAAACAATTTACAAAGGTAAAATTTATTAAAATATTAAGGAGGCATATTTATGAATTCAAAATTTACTTGTGGTAATAATCAAAATTGCTGCAATACTTGTGCTTGTACTCCTGGGCATCCAATACCTGGACCAACAATGTTATCTTGTGGTACTGGAACTGGATTAACTATTCCAGCAGTTACTCCTGGTACTCAATTTAACCCTGTACCAGTGGCTAGTGTTACAATTGATACTACTTGTCTATGCAGCCCAGCTGTAAAAATTGACTTTACTAGTATAATTAACTATCAAGCACTTCTTGTTTTAGCAGCTCCTATAATAACTACTCCATTTACAGTAACTTTTCAATTGAGTAAAACCTGTGATAATGGAAGTAAAATAGCCCTAGGAAGCTGGACTTTTACAATAGCAATATTAGCAGTTGCCGTAAACATTACTGAAACCTTTGCTTTCACCCATTGCGAGTGTCATGCATGTCCAGCATGTTGCGTTTATACTGTAGATATAGTTCAAGCTACTAGAAGTGCATTACTTGGCGTTACTGTTACAAGTGAAACTGCTTCAATTGTTACTTCAAGCCTTACAGCAACAGCAGCTTCTTCTTGTTAATTAATTCTTATGCTTGACTTATAGAAAAAATGTCATATTTTCAATTTATAGGAGTCTCTATTAATGAGACTCCTAATTTGTTTTTAATTCAGTACCTTAAACTTATAGAACACTCCTTCAAAAGAGACTTCTAATTCTTCTTATTGTATTTCCTTTGATTTGGTAAAAAACTTCTGGATTGTGCATATAATGCAGTAGGCATTTGTATTTTTTACAAATGTAAAATTTATAAAATAGGGAGGAATATTTATGAATTCAAAATCTAAATCTCTTAAATGTGAGTATTGTAAACCTAATCCCTGCAAATGTGCTGCTGATAAAGATATAGATTTAATGCATCTACTATATAGCCCAATGCTTTTATCTTGCAGTAGTGGAAATGGGTTATCTATTTTTCCTAATACTTCTACTCCTATAACCATAGCTAGTATTACTATTGACACAACTTGTTTATGTAAGCCAGTTGTAAAAATTGATTTTAACAGTACTATTAATTATCAAGCATTTATATCTGGTGGTACAGAAATTACTCCATTCACATTAATCTTTGAGTTAAGTAAATTTTGCGATGACGGAACAAAAGTTTCCTTAGGAAGCTGGACTTACTCTATTGGATTTCTATCAGCAGCAACAGATATTACTAATTCCTTTAATTTCACTTATTGCGAATGTACTACTTGCTCTGCTTGCTTCGTTTATACTGTAGATATAGTTAAATTTAATAACAGTATATTATCTGGTGGAGGTAGCATTACAGAGAAGATTTCAATTATTACTTCAAACCTTTCAGCATTAGCAACTTCTTCTTAAAGAATTAATCTTAAAATTTATCTAATAAGTAACATATTATATTTAATAGAGTTTTCTCTATAATATAAAATAAACTTATAAAATTATTTTAAACACATATAAAGAATATCTTAATCTTAAACAATGATTCTAAGATTATAATAAACTCTTTAAAATTGTAAAATAATTACTATTTGTTACAATATATATTTGTAATATTTATATAGTACTAAAAACTATAAAAATACTAAAGAACAACATAGGTTAATATGACTATTTGCTATGCAAATAGTCATATTAACCGTTAAATAAAATTTAATTTTACAGATATATATTTTTAGTAGAGAAGCTATCAATACTGAAAACTTCCTTCTACTCGCGCAGTTATCTCAATTTCACCAGGCATTACTGGAGTACTAGCTGTATAAGTTTTCATCATAGCTCTACTTTCAAACTCTTGTATAGGAGCTTGTTCTTTTATGCTATTAGGAATTGTATTTACTGACACCTTTAGTGTATCTCCAATGATTATAGCTTTTTCTACTGCATCTATAACAGCTAATTGTAAAGCTTTATTATAATAATATCTAGGATCAGAAATTGTAAAACTTATGTTTCCCACATTGTTTGCTCCAATGCTAACTGAAGCATCAATTATTTCTCCTACTCTTCTTATATCCCTTATAGTCACATTAAAAATATTAGTTACCTTATAATTTCTAAACACCTGCTTACCTTCAATATAATCATATTGGGGCTCAATATTATAAATTGAGGTTTTTATGTCTCTCCTTGGAATTCCCATTTCTTCGAGTTGGTTTATGATCCTATTACTTATCATTATATTTTCTCTCTGAGCTATTTCTAAGTTTTTATCTTCTGTTATAACTCCTAAGTTGACAATAGCGATATCTGGTTCTGCTTGTATACTTCCAATACCAACTACCCTTATGTTCCCTTGACTATCCCTATTTTGATTATAATATGGTTCAGTATCATAAAAATTAGAATGCATCATAACCACTATTCCTCTTTATAAACTTGCTTATCTTATATAATATGAAAATATATAATCTTAGTTACATTTTTTTCCATACATATATCAAAATACAAATTATAAATTTTTTAAGCTTTTAATAGCTGATTGCAAAATATCTTACAAATAATATATTTTAAAAAGGTATGAAATAAAGAAATATTTTCTTTATTTCATACCTTAATATTAAGCTTTATCAAGTTTTTTACATTTATAAATTGAAATGATAAGCTCCCTTTTAAAACATAGTTTTATATATTATTTAATGAGAAGGAACTTTAATTAATATAATGCTCTATATAGCTCATAAATTTCTTCCTTACTAAGTTCTACATAGTTATTTGCTAAAAGTCTTTGCTGACTATTTATTACATTTTCAGTAAACTCTTTTATTTCCTTTTCTTCCATACCGTAATCTCTTAAATTCTTCCTACTAATCAAATTATTTAAAAGCATTTCTAATGAATTGTATACATCTTCTCCCTCTTTAACTTTTAATAAATCTGCAAGCAGAGTATTTACATCTTTTATTTTTCCCTCTGGATTTCTTTTATTATAATATTTAAACACTTCAATAAAGAACTCATAGTTTGCTTCCCCATGAGGCACATGATACTTTGCTCCAAGAGGATATGAAAGTGCATGGACAGCTCCTACACCTGCATTACCAAAGGAAATTCCTGCATAATTGCTAGCTATTAAAAACTCTTCTATAATCTCTGTCCTATATTCTTTTCCTTTTTCTATTATTTCTTTATAGCCATTTATTATCATTTTTATTGCTTCTGTGCTATACATCTTAGTATATGGATTAGCCTTTGGTGAAACTAAAGATTCCATAGCATGGATAAGGGCATCTATGGAGCTATAGACAAAGAATTCATAAGGTAGTCCCTTAACTAGTTCCGGTATAAGAACTGCATAATCCGCATATAGTTCTGGCACTGCTAATCCCATTTTAGTTTTCTTAGCTTTTATTTCAGCAATGGATATATTGGTAACCTCACTACCTGTACCACAAGTGGTAGGTATAATTATAAGCTCCTTGTTTTTAATTGCTGGTATCTTCTTTTCAAATAGTTCACTAACTTTTTCAACTTCTTTAAGTGCTAATAATTTTGATATATCTATAATGGAGCCTCCCCCTATAGCTATAACCCTTTTAAATTCTTTAGGAGCAATTTCTGCCATTATTTCATCTATTATATCATCAGAAGGCTCTTTTAAATTATAATCCTCTTGAAAAATATAAGGACATTTTAAAGCTAACCCTTCAAGGAAAGTACTGTATAAAAACTTGTTTGTAAATATTAAATCCTTATCTCCAATAGAAAAATCTTCAATAAAATTTTTACAACTATCAAATTTAATAATCTTTGGCTTAATTTCTAATAACATCATAAAATCACCTTCTTAATATATTATTGTGCCCATATTTCTTCATCTGTAGGTATCTTAGCATCTGCATTATAGAAACCTATTCTTGATATATTTATTAAATGTTTATAATCTAAGTTTTCTGATATACTGTTATTTCCCCAAGATCCGCATCCTAAAGTTGTAGTTGGTGCAAAGCCATTATATAGACTTCCTCCTGCAGTAGTTGATGAAGGCTCATTAACTACAAGTCTACTTACAGTTAGTTTTCCTCCTGCATATTCTATATGTTCTTTATTATTTGAGTGTATAGCACAAGAATGTCCCTTTCCTTCTACATTTAGATTAGCTTGAGCTATTTCTACTGATTCTTTAAAACTATCATATTCAAAACTAACCATTACAGGACACATTTTCTCTTTACATAGTGTATCTTCTGTACCTTTTCCTCTTGCTTTTAAAATTATTACCTTAGTATCCTTTGGAACCTCCACTTCAGCTAAATTTGCAATAAATTCAACACTTTGTCCAACAATTTTTCCATTTATAGTTCCCTGGTTAAATAATACCTTCTCAAACTTTTCTATTATTTCATTATCTTCAGTATAATAAGCTCCATTTCTTATAAATTCATCCATTATTTCTTTATAATTTTCTTTAGGAGCTATTATGCTCTGTTCTCCAGAACATATTATTCCATTATCAAAAGTTCTGCCTGCTATTATTTTAGGAACTACTTCTTTTATATCAACTTCTCTATCTATAATGCACTGAACATTTCCTGCTCCAACTCCATAAGCTGGTTTTCCACTACTATAGGCTGATTTAACCATGCCCATGCCACCTGTAGCTATTACTACATCTACTTGTTTCATAAGTTCTGAAGTTAAATCTATAGATGGCTCTTCTATAGTTTGTATCAAATTCTTTGGAGCACCTAACTTCTCTATAGCTTCATTAAAAAGTTCCACCACATATTTAGTACATTTCTTTGCTCTAGGATGAGGCGCTAAAATTATGGCATTTCCGCCTTTTAAAGCAAACATAGCATTACACATAGGAGTAACTATAGGATTTGTACAAGGTGTAACAGCTCCTACTATACCCATAGGTTTTGCTATTTTAATAAGTGCTTTCTCTCTCTCCTCCCCTATAATTCCTATAGATTTTTTATCTTTTAGATTATTCCAAATAACCTTAGACTTCCCTTTATTCTTTGTAACCTTGTGATCATATACTCCCATTCCTGTCTCTTCTACAGCCATTTTTGCTAACTCTTCAGCTCTATCATATATTACTTTTCCAATTTCTCTAACTATTATATCCACTCGCTCTTGAGTAAAATTTTCATACTCTTTTTGAGCAACTCTTGCATTACTTATTAGGTTTTCTATATATTTTTTATTCTCCATCTGAAGCTTCCCCTCTTCTTCTACTCTAACTTTATCTAATATTTCTTTAACATATGAACTATTTCCCATTAAACACTTCTCTCCTTATATTTTTTAAAATCAACTTGCAGCAACCATCTTTACCCCCGTATTAAAAGCTAATAGATTCTTTTCAATACTAGACTTTGGAACATTATCACATATGGCCTTTTCTAGATTTTCATAATCTATATCATTAGTTAGTGCAGCTAATATTCCAAGGCATAATATATTTATTGCTTGAGTATTCTCTAGAACTTCTTCTATACAATTAAAAATATCAAATTTTCGCACATTTTTTTCTTCAGAAATATCTATACTATTATCAGTTATAATCATGGTATCTTCATCACAAAAATTTTTAAATTTATCCAAACCACTTTGACTTAAAGCCAATATTATATCTGCTTTTTCTACTCTTGGATAACATATATCTTCATCAGAGATAATCACATCAGCTCTACAGCAGCCACCTCTAGATTCTGGTCCATAATTTTGAGTTTGAACTACATGCTTACCCTCTAGTACTGCTGCTTCTGCTAAAATTACTCCTGATTTTACAATTCCTTGTCCCCCTAATCCAGTGAAGATTATTTCTTTTTTATTCATTCTCTTCTCCTCCTAAAACTACTTTACAGATATTGAATACAAAATAGGCATTAACTATTTCTTTTCAAATTGTCTTATATATTCTTCTATATATTCAGGTTCTGCAGTATTCTTAAATATACCTATTTCATATGTTTCCTCCTGCTTATCACTGGCCTTTTTTCTTAAATGATTTATCATATCAGAAGGTCTTCTTAGTGAATTTCTTCTTCCGAACTGAACTGGACAAGGTGTTAAAGCTTCTATTACAGAGAACCCCTTTTTATCAAAAGCCTGTTTTATAACATTTACTAGATGTTTATAATGTCCTACAGTACCTCTTGCTATATAAGTTGCTCCTGCAGCTTCACACAATTTACATATATTGAAATCCCTACATACATTTCCGCTTTCTGAAGTAGTAGTTCTAGCATTTAGTGGTGTAGTTGGAGAACATTGTCCTCCTGTCATTCCATATATATTATTATTGAAAACAATTACCTTCAAATCTATATTTCTTCTACAACCGTGAATAAGGTGATTCCCACCTATAGCAGTACAATCTCCATCTCCAGTTAAAACTATTACCTCTAGCTCAGGATTGGCGAGTTTTATACCCTCTGCATAGGCAATAGCTCTTCCATGTAAGGTGTGTACTGTATCAAAATTCATATATTGAGCAGCTCTTGAAGAACACCCTATGCCTGATACTATACAAATTTTATTTTTATCTATATTTAGAGAGTCAATGGCTTCAACTAGTGCACTTACTATTATTCCATTGCCGCAGCCTGCACACCAAATATGAGGAAGACGATCTTCTCTCATATATTTTTTAACTAATGCTTCTTTCATATGTTCCCTCCATAATTGCACTTTCTAATTCCTTGGTCTTAAAGATTTCACCACAATATTTATTAATACCTATAACTTTGCATCTATCTCCCACAATTCTTTGAATTTCAAAGATTAATTGCCCAGCATTCAATTCTGGCACAAATATTTTATCAATGTTATTTTTTTCTATGATTGATAATAGTGCATTATCTGGGAAAGGCCATATGGTATAAGGTACAAATAAGCCTATAGTGTCCTTACTATCATTTTGAACTATTCCTCTACAAACTCTAGCTGTAGAACCAAAAGCTACAATTAGTGATTTGCATTTATTTGTTTTTACTTCATCATATTTAGCTATATCATCTTTATTTTTCTCTATTTTATTTAATAATCTTGAGGTTAACTTTTCCGCAACTTCATTAGAGTTAGAAGGATATCCCCATTCATCATGATTTAATCCAGTTACATGAAATTTATATCCTTCACCTATTGCAGCCATTGGAGGTATTAAATCCTCTGTATTTTTGTATTGCATATATCCTTCTCTTGCTTCTTCTAAACTAGGTTTCTTTCTATTTATAATTTCTATATCTTCCTTTAAATAAACACTTTCCCTCATATGTGCTATGACTTCATCAAGTAGTAAAATTACAGGAACTCTATATTTCTCTGAGTAATTAAAGGCTTCAATAGTTAATTCATATGTAGAAGCCACACTATCTGATGCCATTACTATAATTGGATGATCTCCGTGAGTCCCCCATTTACTTTGCATTATATCTCCCTGAGATACAGAGGTTGAAAGTCCTGTACTTGGACCTCCTCTCATTACATTCACTATCACACAAGGAATTTCAGCCATGGAAGCATATCCAATTACCTCTTGTTTTAAGGAAAATCCAGGACCACTAGTTGCAGTCATTGCTTTAACTCCAGTCATAGATGCTCCAACTACAGCAGCCATTCCTGCTATCTCATCCTCCATCTGTATAAATACCCCATCGACCTCAGGAAGCTTTACAGAACTCAGTTCCGCAATTTCACTAGCTGGACTTATAGGATATCCACCATAAAATTTCATTCCAGCCCTTATAGCGCCTTCAACACAAGCCTCATTTCCTTGTATTAATACTAACTTACTCATCACTGTCTCTCCTTATATTTATGGCAAAGTCTGGACATATGTCTTCACATATGCCACACTTTATACACTTTTCTTCTTGAATTACTACAGCCTTCATATTATTTTTTTCAAGTACCTTCTTTGGGCAATTGTCTATGCATAGTTCACAGCCCTTACACCACGCTTCATTTATATATATCATTATTCTAGCTCCTTCAATTATTTATGAATTTTATGATAAATAAAATAGTCAAATTGTTTATTAAATCTCTTCTCCCACTCTTTTATAAGCTGAGCTCTAAAATTAGGGTGGGCTATATTAATTAAGGCTCTTGCTCTTTCTTTTAAAGATTTTCCTTTAAGTCCAGCTATCCCATACTCAGTAATTACATAATGTACATCATTCCTAGAGGTAGTTACTGCTGTCCCTTCTTCTAAAAATGGAACAATTCTAGATATGGTACCCTTTGCTGCAGTGGACGGCATTGCTATTATAGATTTCCCGCCACTCGATATATTAGCCCCTCTTACAAAGTCTACTTGCCCTCCTACACCGCTAAATTGTTTTAAACCCATGGATTCAGCCGCAACTTGTCCCATTAAATCTATTTGTATACATGAGTTAATAGATACCATATTATCATTTTTCCCTATAATATAAGGGTCATTTACATAATCTACAGGATGCATTTCTATCATTGGATTATTATCTATAAAGTTATAGAATTTCTTTGTTCCCATGAAAAAAGTTACTATCATCTTATCCTTATGAAGAGTCTTTTTCTTATTGTTAATTACCCCTGATTCAACTAACTCTAATACTCCATCAGAAATCATTTCAGAATGAATACCTAAGTCTTTTTTATCTTTTAAAAATAATAACACCGCATCAGGAATAGAACCTATTCCAAGTTGGAGGGTTGAACCGTCTTCTATAAGCTCTGCACAATTTTTGCCAATGGCTTTTTCTACTTCTCCAATTTTACTAGGTTTTATCTCTATTAATGGATAATTAACCTCTACTATATAATCAATATCCTTTACATGAATAAAAGAATCTCCTAGAGTTCTTGGCATATTAGGATTAATTTCAGCTATGACAATATCTGCACACTCTGCTGCTGGTTTTGTGTAGTCATTAGACACACCAAAACTACAAAATCCATGTTCATCAGGGATAGATATTTGTATTATTGCTACATTTACTTTTAGGTACTCTTCCCTAAAAAGTTTTGGAATTTCTGAAAAGAAACAAGGGGTAAAATCAGCTCTTCCATCCGCTATAGCATCTCTTGTGGATGAACCAGCAAAAAGAGAATTATGTTTAAAATTGAATTCTTTTTCCTCTTTCACATATCCACCTGTACCCATTCCTATCATGTGAACAATTTCTATATTTGAAAACTTATCACTATCCCTTACCATAGCATCTATAACTTCTTTAGGTTCTCCAGCTGCATGACCTATTACAACTCTATACCCATTTTTTATTTTATCTGCTGCTTCACTTGCAGATACAACTTTTTCTTTATATAACTCTCTCCAATCCATTTTTTTACTCCTTGTGCTCTCAGTTTATTCTTTTATCTTTGCAATATTTTTAGCTAATTTCTTTTTATCTTCAAGGTTTCCTTGTCTTGAAATCATAATTCTCTGTGCCTGAGGTGAACCGGCACCATGCATAGATTCTGTTCTATAACCTACTGCTGCTGTTCCCAAGGTTATGTTTTCTATAAGCCTTAAAATTCTCATTCTGTCTTCAGTTGCTACACTTGCAACACCTTTTAAGTACTTTTCTACATAAGGTCCTATTTCTGGATCTCTAAGATCTTTTTCAGAAGGCATAGTTACCATAAGCCCACCAGCAATGTCTTCTGCTAGTCTAGATATTTCATAAGGGAATCTTGTTATATTTTGCTTGCATACATTGGCAAGTAATAAATCTATTTCGTAATTTCCAGATTTTGTTTTACAGCCTTCACAAGAACATGCTATGCCGCAGCTGTATAAAGTCTCATTTAAATGAATCATCTCTATAAGTTTATCCTTTATATGAGAAGCTTTATTTGCTCCATTATAATCTGCTGCTGTGGCTGCAGCTCCAATAAGTACATCTCCTACACCAACTTTACAGCCGCCATAACTTTGTCTATGATATCCTGCAAATCTTTCTACTAGCATACCTGCAAATTCAGTTTCTCCATTTAAGAAGATTCTCTCATTTGGTACAAATACATCATCAAAAATGGTTAAAGTCTCATGTCCACCAAAGTTTGAGTTTCCAATATCTATATCTGCACCTTCTTCAATTTTTCTTGTATCGCAGGATTGACGTCCATATATACTAAATATCCCCTCTGTGTCTACAGGTACAGAAAATGCCACTGCCCAATCTTTATCTTCTGGTTTCATAGATATAGTTGGCATAACAAGTATTTCGTGAGAATTTATCATTCCTGTTTGATGAGCTTTTGCTCCTCTCACTACTATTCCATCTTCTCTTCTTTCCACTACTCTAAGATATAAATCAGGATCCTCCTGTTTACTTGGTGATAATCCCCTATCTCCTTTTGGGTCCGTCATAGCTCCATCAACTACTAAATCATTTTCTTGAACATATATCATATATTCTTTAAATCTTTCATGATAATTAGTTCCATATGCTTCATCAATTTCAAAAGTACTACTATAAACTGCATTAAAAGCATCCATACCTACACAACGTTGAAAGCAAGAAGCGGTTTTTTGACCACATAATCTTTGCATTTTAACTTTATTTATTAAATCCTCAGCACTTTGATGAATATGGCAAAACCTATTTATTTTTTTCCCTGTAAGATTTGAAACTGCTGTCATCACATCAGAATATTCATCTTTCTCTGCTAGTTCATAAGTCATAGCCACTGAATTTAATGATGGTCTAATCATTGGATGATCTACTGGATTTTCTATCAATTCTCCAAATAAATACACTTTAGTTTTTAGTTTCCTCAAACTTTCTATATATTCTTCTTTACTCATTAAACCCATAAAAATTCCTCCCTTTCATTTATCTAATTAATATTAAGAGCAACTTCCGTGCCAACCTTAAATATTTGCACAAACCCTCTATTTCGCTCAATTCTTTCAATAAAAAAAATCATATAATCCATAATTATCACTGAAAATTTGCAATAATTATATTCTATATGATATAAACTCTATATTTATCAACATCTTCTATAGGTATATGCAATAATGCAACTATGCAAGATTGCATGTTAAAAAATTATTTATTGGAATCATTTTTCAATCTAATTTTCGTATATTTTTCTTTTCCTAATAAAAGTAATAAATGCATAGTTAAGAATTTTACTACAACTTTATATTCTTTAATCTATTAAAGGACTTATTATAATCTCTACTCTATCAATAGGCCACTACATAATTTTTTGTATGAATTCCATATTTCCATCAATTTCTTAAATAAAAAAATCATATAAAGTATAATTATCACTTAAAATTGGTAATAATTATACTTTATATGACGCAAACCCTGTATTTATCATTATTCTTTATAATTATATGCAATGATACAACTATACAGATTACATGTTAAAAAATTGTTTATTTAAAATCATTTTCTGATTTAATCTTCATATATTTTTGTCTTTTCCTAATAAGGGTCGATGGATCTATTTTTAAGGCTTTTGCTGCAATTTTTATATTCCCATATCTCGTTAAAGCATCTGTTATAATTTCCATCTCTACCTTATCCATAATTTCCTTTAAGCTATAGCCTTTTATGGAATAATTACTTATGCTAAGTATATAATCCTGCTCCACTCTTGTGTTGCTAATTTCCTCTGGTAAGTTCCTTTCCTCTACTATGGCATTTTCGTTCATTATAATTTGTCTTTCTATCACATTTCTAAGCTCCCTAACATTTCCTGGCCATTCATAGTTGTAAAGATATTCTAAAGTTTCTTCATTAAAACTACACTTAGAACTATATTTCTTATTTATGCACTCTGTAAAATGCTCTATAAGTAATAAAATATCTTCTTTTCGCTTTCTTAGCGGAGGAATTTCTATAGGAAATACACTGAGTCTATAATATAGATCCTCTCTAAATAGCTTCATATTTATTAATTCTTTTAAATCTTTATTAGTAGCTGCAATTATTCTTATATCTACTGGAATTAATTCTGTGCCGCCAACTTTTTCTATTTGCTTTTCTTGAAGTACTCTTAAAAGTTTAACTTGCGTTGTTAAAGGAAGTTCTCCTACTTCATCTAGGAATACAGCACCTCCATCTGCCAATTGAAATAGTCCTATTTTACCTCCTTTATTAGCTCCTGTAAAAGCTCCTGGCTCATAGCCGAATAACTCAGATTCTATAAGGTTTTCTGGTATCGCCCCACAGTTTATTGTTATAAAGGCTTTGTCCTTTCTTGAGCTATTATAATGAATATACTTAGCTATTCCTTCTTTACCCACCCCAGTCTCCCCTAAAATTAAAGTTGTAATATCTGTTTTAGAAATTTTTGCAGCATTCTTTAGAACTGCAACCATGGAGTCATCTTTTATTAGCATGCCGCTAATATCATAAAGCTTTTCCTTCATCTGACCTATTTTTTTATCTTCTACAAAATGCCCATTATAACATTTATCTCTTCTCATATTCCACCACCTCTAATTAATGATTGATACTTTTAAAACCATAGCCGAATACCTCATATACATTATTCACTGTTATAAAGGCCTCGTTATCAATCTCATTAATATAACGCTTTAATTTTGCAAACTCTCTTCTTCCTATAAGTACCACAATTATATTCTTCTCTTTATTTGTAAAACCACCCCTTCCATTATAGAAGGTACAACCTTTATTTAAATCCTTTATAATGAAATTGTTAATCTGATCATATTTATCACTAATTATAGTAACTTCTTTAGACATGTTAATTCCCTCTATAACAGAATCTACAACAAATCCATTTATAATTACTCCTAGCATTGAATACATTGATAATTTAGGCCCAAAAGCGAAAGCAGCAGCCACAGTAATACTCAAATCTGATAATAGTACACCTTTTCCTAAATCAATATGGAAAAATTTATTTAAAATTTTTGCTATAATATCTGTTCCTCCAGTAGATGCATCTTGATTAAATACAATACCCATGCCAGCACCAGATATTAAAATTCCAAAAATAAGCTCTAAAAATAAATCACCTGTAATTGAATGTGTAAGTTTTACTGTTTTCTCTAAAATTAAAACCATAAAAGACACTCCAAAGCTAGAGTATATAGTTTTAATACCAAAATTGCTTCCAATAAAAATAAATGCTACTATGAAAAGTACTATATTTATAGCTATCATTATAATTCCTACAGAAAGGTTAGGAATAAAATAATTAATAACTATAGCTAAACCATTAGCTCCTCCTATGGCTAAATTATTAGTCATTAAAAAAAAGTACATTCCACATGCCACCATGATAATTCCTAAATTCATTAACATAAATTCTCTAATTTTCCTCACCATAAAAAAAAACCTCCATTAACATTTTATTCTTTAACTTTGAAACATATTGCCCAAAATAACAAAACCCCTTAACTCAAGAGTTAAGAGGTTTAAAATCGCACAGAAGAAAACCTATATAAAAGCACAATAAATACGCTTTCATACAGCTATTCTTTTTATGACACCCCCCATCAACCGTAGAGTATTTAGTGTATAAATAAAGGCAGGTCTTCTGACTCTGGTTCATAGTTGCTTCAGCCTTCCCAATATAAATCAGTGGCGTCTCTCTAAGAAGCTTCTCCCCATTACAGCGGCGGGACCGTATAAGATTTTCACTTATTTCCCTTTTAAACAAAACTACTAAAGCTTTGTACCTCTATCTTATATATTAAATTTGCAATTTAAAACTCAACTTTTTTTTGCAATTCACAATTTTCTAATAAGTTTCAAAGTTGAAATACATATTCGTAAAATATCTCACCTATTTGAGTATATCTCTTCTATTATTTTAATTCAAGATATGTTTTAAATTTAAACTATGAATAATGCATATATCGAAATTAACCTTTTAGAACAATTTTAGCACTTTCATATTTACTTTTTATAATTTCTTTAGCTTCAGGGCATAGTTTGTTCCAACTTCTTTCAATCTTTTCGCTTACCCAATTTGCACCGTCTCTTACTTCCATATTTCTTTTATAGTAAACAAGATGTAATAAGGATGGTATTTGGTCTATATGAGCCATGGCATCAGCACTTGCAACACATATTGACTCTTTAGTAGTTTTTTCAAGTGGTACACTCCCTCTATGTTGAATAATACACTCTTTAACTTTATTTATTCTTTCTTCTGGATAATTAAAACCTTTTAATATTTTTTCCGCTTCTATTGCTCCATAGATATGATGTTCTTTATACATTGATGGATCTTTAACACTTGCATAATCATGTAATAAAGCTGATATCTCCACTATTTCTTTATCTGCTCCTAATCTTTCGGCCAACAATTTTGCATATTTAACTACAGTGGTAACATGATAAACCCATCCCTCATATCCAAATACATTGGTATCTTTCTTACTTTGTTCTTCTACAATATCTGAAACAGATTGTATTAATTCTACTGAATTCAAAAAATTCCCTCCCCTTTAATAGAATTTTTTTCATAATATGTATAAATAAAGCATACCAAACATACGTTCTAAGGTCAACCATTATAATGCATTACTGCCGATAGGACAGCATCTATATTATTGTAAGAGCTATAAAAAAAGAGTTCGTTGAACTCCTTTTTCTGATTCACAGTCCACAATTCACAATTATGGACATTTCTCAGTTGTCACTGAGAAATTTAGAATTGATTTTGTAGTAGCGAGCAGTGTTCTCCATATATTATTGAATTACTAGATATCCAAAAAAACTAGCAATTGCATTGCTAGTCAAAAAGTACATTAAAGAAATTATTTTTCCAAAAAATAATTTCCTCCTTAATTGTGAATTGTGAACTGTGCACTCTGCATTATTTAAGGTTGTGTATTGCTTCAAGTTATCCACAGATTTAACCTTTTATAATTTCCTATAGAACTAGAAAAACACCTAGTTCCCTAGATGCTTTTTTAAAATTAATTCTAACTTGTGCACTCTTTTATTACCAGAACTTTATTCTTCAATAAACTTCATCAATTCCTTGTTAAATTTGTCTTGTTCGTCATAGAATGTTGCATGGCCGCTAAATTTAAATGGTATAAGTTTTGAATTCTTAATACATTGATTTTGTATTTCACCTAGTGAGAATGGAACAACTTTGTCATGAATACCATGAATAATTAAAGTTGGAACATTTATTGTTTCTAGATCAGAAAATAATACTTCACGTATCCAAGTATTTGCAATACTTGCAGTTGCCCATCCAGCTGCCTGTAATCCCAATTGGAAAAACCAATCAGATAATGCCTCAGTTATATGCTGAAAGAAAAATATGTCTCCAAAATCTCGTAACATCTTAGGGCGATCAGTGTATGTTCCTTGAATAATTTTAGTTATCTCTTCCCTTTCTACACCATAAGGGAAATTAGGACGCTTGATAAGACTAGGTGCCGCTGCATCAAAAAGAGCAAGTTTAGATACTCCATGTCCTCTATGACGCGCCATATATCGAATAGCTATAGCTCCCCCGGTTGAATGTCCTGCAAGTGTGAAATTACATAATCCTAGTTCGTCAACCACGCATCTAACATCATCTGATAATCGATCATAGTCGTAACCTGTATAAGGCTTATCTGAGTCTCCAAATCCCCTGGTATCTATTCCGATGCATCTATAACCCATCTTTGGAAGCTGATTAAATTGATATTCAAATAAATTATGACTACCAGGCCAGCCGTGTAAAAACAAGATTGTATTCCTTCCCTCTGGGTTAAGATCCTCCACATAAATTTTTACATTTGGTTCTACTCTAATATAGTATCCCACTTATAACCTCCAATGAATAATCACTCTATTAATACATTATTCACCTAAGGGTAAATATATTCACGTGATTTCAGACATTTAAAAAGGCTTAACTAAAAACTTTTTAATTTTGTCAAGTTAATTAATAGTATTAACAATTAATATTTTTGTTGGCATTGAATTATAGGGATACAATGTGAAAACTTGATATATACTCCGGAGAATAAGTTTTCTATAAAAACAGCTTAAATCCTTAAAAATTAAGGATTGATAATGAAGAATGAAGAATTTAGGAAAAAATNNATTTTCATTAAGGAATCCTATAGAATCAAGCTTTGTGACATATTTAAAAAAATCGTGACTAAGTGCCACGATTTTCGATAGTTTAAAATTATAAAAATTATTGCCTATTATTTTTTATTGTACTTCTTTTATCATTCTAATATATATTTTCTTTCCTAAATGTGATTCTTCTACTACTTTATATCCAAGTACAGTGTAAAAATGAATTACCTTATGGTCATTAACGTCTACTAAAAGAGAAATTTTGTTTAAACCTTTCTCCTTAGCCATTTTTTCTGCTTCCATCATTAAAGCTCTTCCTATACCTCTGCCTTGATATTTTACATGAGTAGCTATATTGGCTATAAATAATTCTCCTGGTTCAGATTCCTTTAAATGATCAAGCATTATTATACTAGGGATATACCCTACTTTTTCTTTAAAGCCTTTTTGCCCTTTCATAAGTAACTTTGCAGTTTTTTTCTCAATACTTTTCATAGTACCATGTGGAATTGCAAATAATATTCCTGCTATCTCGTTGTTTACTACTGCAACTTTAGCATGTTGGTAACTAAATCTATTTCTACTTTCTTTAACTATATAGGCAAGTCTTTCTATTATTTCACCCTTACTTCCCGTTCCCCAAATAACTTCTGGATTAGTTTCTGTAATATAAAGTAAACTTGCTATTTTTTTAACGTCCTTTATTTCTGCATTTCTTATGTCTATTGAACTCATGATTCCTCCCAAATAAAAATTCTTAAGTTATTAGCCTAATTATAGACCATAATTGTGTCAATTATAAGTCGATATTATATTTAAGCAATACAGATTTTATTGATAAATAAGTTACTTCTTTTGTGCCNNATAAATAAGTTACTTCTTTTGGAAGCAATTCTTTTATAGGTTTTAATTTTTCTGCCCCTACATTTTTAATTGTTTCTATTATTAACTCCTCATATTCCTTTTGTATAAAATCATCCAGGTTTACATCTAACCCCTCTATCTTACACTTAAATAGATGTTCCTCAACGGTAACTTCAGTAAGTTCTCTTTCATTAGAGACTTCTTTAATAGTCTTGCCTTCTTTATACATATTATAAGTTATTATATGACTTTTTATCTTTTCAGTGCTATCAGCTTTTTCATTATCCATTGCCACTTCTTTAGTTATGTTATTTTCTTTAATATATTTTTTAATTTCTTCTGTAAATGCCTCACCATACTTATTATATTTGCTTTGCCCTACCCCTTTAATATTAAGAAAATCTTCCTTTGTAATAGGCATATATTCTGTCATTTCTTTTAAAGAAGCATCTGCAAATACTAAATAAGGTGGTATTTTCTCATTTAATGCAATATCTTTTCTTAAAAGTCTTAAAGCTTCAAATAAGGTATTATCAACTTTTCCTTTTTTACTTTCAGGTTTTTTATTTATCTTTAGAAATACTTTTTCTTCACTTCTTAGTACAGGAACAGCCTTTTGTCTTAATTTAACTACAGGAAATTCATCATCTGTAGTAATCATATAATCATCAGCAATAAGTTTATTAATTATATCTACTAACTCTTTTTTTGTATAATTCTTTACTATTCCATAGGTTGAAAGCTTATCAAGTCCTAAATTTAATATTTTTGCATTGGTTGAACCTTTTAAAACTTCTGCAATTACATTAGTTCCATATCTCTCTTTCATTCTATAAACACAAGAAAAAATCTTTTGTGCCTCTATAGTCATATCTATAGTTTCCCTATCATCATTACATACAGAACAATTGTTGCAGCTATCCTTTATATTTTCTTCTCCAAAATATTCAAGTATATATTTTCTAAGACACATAGATGTATAAGTATAATCCACCATAGCTCTTAAGTTATTATATTCCTGTGCTTTTTTAACAGGATTCAATTCTCTCATATCTATAAAATATTTTTGAGTTTGTATATCCTTAGGACTAAATAATAATATACACTCACTTGCCTCACCATCTCTACCTGCACGCCCTATTTCTTGGTAGTAGGCTTCTATATTCTTAGGCATGTTATAATGAATTACATATCTAACATTAGATTTATCAATCCCCATTCCAAAAGCATTAGTAGCTACAATTACATCTACATTATCATAAGAAAAATCTTCCTGTGCTTTTTCCCTATCACTATCTGAAAGACCTGCATGATAAAGAGCAGCTTTAATATTTCTCTTCTTAAGATTCATATGTACCGTTTCTGCTTCTCTTCTAGTAGCAGTATATATTATTCCAGTAGTATTGATTTTTTCACTAGCATAATCAACTACATAATCTAATTTGTTTTCTCCTCTTAATACTTTTAAATTTAAATTTTCTCTATCAAAACCACTTATAAATATATCAGGTTCTTTTAACCTTAAAATATTTATCATATCTTCTCTAACCTTATCCGTAGCAGTAGCAGTAAAAGCAGCCAAAATAGGTCTTTTTTCTAGTTTTCTTAAGAAGCTAGGTATTTTTTTATAACTTGGTCTAAAATCATGTCCCCATTGCGAAACACAGTGTGCCTCATCTATAGCAACTAAAGTTATATCTATATGTTTTAAAGCTTCACAAAAACTTTCGTTTTCAAGTCTTTCTGGTGCTACATAAATTAATTTGTATTGTCCATTTTTAGCATAAAATATTCTCTCTTCAATTTCTAAAGGATCTAATGAACTATTTATATATGTAGAAGGAATTCCACTACTATTTAATCCATCTACTTGATCCTTCATTAAGGATATCAATGGAGAAATAACTACTGTAACTCCTTGTAATATAAGCGAAGGAATTTGAAAACATATAGATTTTCCTCCTCCTGTAGGCATAATAGTTAAGGTATCTTGTCCTCTTAATATGCTCTCTATAGGTTTAACTTGCGCACTTCTAAAATCATCATACCCAAAATATTGTTTTAGAAGCATTTTTGCTTTTTCCATAACTTCAATTCCTTTCCCAATTAATGCACTATCATTAATTATAACCAATAATTCTAAAAAGTGTTATAAAAAATATTAAGTTTTTTGTCTACTGCTAGGCATTAGTCAAGACAATTCACAATACAAAATATAACCTTCACAAGTTAACGCGGAAATTAATTCCCTTAATTTTAAATTTTACTAGCAATGAATTTACTAGCTTTTATTATAAGAAATTACTGTTTAACATAAGAAGAAATCAACCGAAAACTCCTTCTATATAGAAGGAATATCAATAATTGTCCATCTTCAATTATTAGTTCTTATGTTGTATAAAATACTAATATAGTTATTAGTTACTTTTCTAAACACATCTTCTCTTACCATGTTAATTAGTAGTTTTTTTTCCATTTTAATAGCTCCATTCCATAACTTACATTACCAAATTCTATGATTTTAATTAGACAATGAGATTGTAATGTATATAATGAATATCATAGGCTTAAGCATCTGACACAAAATATTATTACAATCTTATTAGTAGTTATTTTCTGCCAGATGCTTAAATAATACTAATTTTCTAAGAAGAAGGGGGAACTACTTTAATGAATAAACTTAAAAAGAATTATATTATAATTCCCATTGCTATTTGCATTTTATCTTTAATAGCAATGGCTTTTATTAACTTTGGAAGTTCAAACTTATCTTTTAAATCTTATAAAGAATTTTTAAAGGATGCTCATAATGACCAACTCTCAACTGTATATATGGTTCCCTCTTCTAAAATTACTGTTGTAATGAAAGATGGAACGAAATATACTACGGATAACCCTAATAGTCTTACTTTAAAAGAAGAACTTTTAAGTAAAGGTGTAGAAGTAAAAGAAAACAGCAGTACCACATTTATGCAAACAGGTCTTTCTGCAGCTTTGACACTTTCAATTGTTGCCATTGTCTTTATGTCATTATCAAAGACTAAAGGCGCAAGAGGAGTTACTGCTATAGACGCAGTAGACGCTTCTACTCTAGTAAAAGATAAATTTAACTTTAACAGTTTAGCAGGAAATGAAGAAGCTAAAGAAAGTGTTAAAGATATAGTAGATTATTTAAAAAATCCTGAAAAATATAAAAAGTATGGTGCAAGAGTTCCTAAGGGAATTATACTATATGGTTCTCCTGGTACTGGTAAAACATTACTAGCTAAAGCAGTTGCAGGAGAAGCAAATGTACCTTTCTATGCTGTATCTGGTTCTGACTTTATTCAAGTATATGTAGGGGTTGGAGCTGGTAGAGTTAGAAATCTATTTAAAAAAGCAAAAAGTCATGGAAAAGCAGTTATATTCATAGATGAAATAGATGCTATTGGTAAAAAAAGATCCTCTAAGGGCACAGGAGGTTCTGAAGAAAAAGATCAAACTTTAAATGCTCTATTAACAGAGATGTCAGGATTTACCGAAAGTGAGGGAATAGTAGTTATTGCTGCTACAAATAGGTTAGATATACTTGATCCTGCACTTTTAAGACCAGGTAGATTTG
>NZ_DKLM01000152.1:663-12751 GCF_002455975.1 Clostridium sp. UBA6640 | reverse complement strand
CAGTACGGATCTTTAGCTCAGTTGGTTAGAGCAACCGGCTCATAACCGGTAGGTCCGGGGTTCGAGTCCCTGAAGGTCCACCATATTTGGGGGTATAGCTCAGTTGGGAGAGCACCTGCCTTGCACGCAGGGGGTCAAGAGTTCGAATCTCTTTATCTCCACCAAAAAGCAATTCAAAAGAATTGCTTTTTTTTATTTATAAAAAATTAATTTTTAAACCTAGATTGGTCGCAATTTAAATTATACATTCTTATTGTTTCTACTGATTTCATATGCATTTGCTTTATTGCACCTGTTTCGATTATTAAGCCTCTAAAGTCAGCATCAGACAAGAATAAGCCACTAACTCTATCTAATGAACTAAAAGCTTCTGTAAACACTAAACCTCCATGTATCATTCACTTCTAACTAGTAATATTTGCCTTGATCAAAATGTGATACAAAGTCTAAAAAGTTATTATCAACGTTAAGTTTATCATTAGTTAATGGTGTATTTATCATTTCATTAGCTGATTGTAGACTAGTACTAAGTTGAGATAAAAGCATTGAAACACCTTTAGATATTTGATTATAAGGCATTGATATGAAAACTTACATATTTTCCCCTTTTTAATTAATGCTTTCAATGTTATAATATGAGTTACTTTTTATATAGTTATGAGATTATAATGGGAGATGAATTTATGAATAATAAAAATTATATACCAATGGATGAGAGCATTTGGAGTGGAAGAGTTGATAGTACTTTCAACTACGATGCTTTTAGATGGCACCAACATGTTAAACCATTAAATTTATGGGATGAAAATATAAAACCTGTAGAAAGCTTAAGCTTTGGCATATTAGGCTTTTGTTGTGATATAGGTATAAAATTGAATAAAGGCAGAGTTGGTGCAATAAATGGTCCAATATCCATAAGAACTCAAATGGCAAACTTCCCTTGCAACTTTTATGAATGTGTAAATATATTTGATGCAGGTGACATAGTTGCAGAAGGATTGAGTTTGAGTGAAGCACAAGAACTTTTATCTAAATCTGTAGCTAGACTTCTTAGTTTAAATATATTCCCAATTGTATTAGGCGGAGGACATGAAACTGCTTTAGGAAACTTTAAAGGACTCTTTAATAATGTGCAAACTATATGTGATAAACCAAAGATTGGCATAATAAATTTTGATGCTCACTTTGATTTACGACCTTATGATAAGGAAGGAAGCTCTGGAACTATGTTTAGGCAAATATCAGATATCTGTAAAAATAATGATATGGATTTTTCCTATTTCTGTGTTGGTGTTCAAGAACATAGTAATACAATTGAGCTTTTTAAAACTGCTAATAAATTAGGAGCTAAATATGCTCTTGCAAAAGACATAGTATCTAGTGATGGATGGGCACTTATTAAAGCCTTAAAAGATTTTATAAAAAAGCAAGATTACATATATGTAACCATTTGTTCGGATGTATTTTCAGCAGCTTTTGCTCCAGGTGTTAGTGCAACTCAAACTGTTGGGTTAGATCCTGAAATGGTAATTCAAGTCTTAAAGCATATATTGAAGTCAGGAAAGGTTATGAACTTTGATATATGTGAGGTAGCTCCAAGATTTGATAAAGATAATATAACTTCAAATACTGCAGCAGTAATAATATTTGCCCTAGTAAATACTATTTGTAAGCAGTATAACTTAGAATATAGCTATTAAGATAAAGGGTTTAGTTTAAAATTTTGTTCTTTGAGCATATTTGTATATAATAGACATATATATATGTACTACTCATAAGGTTAACCTATATACCCATAAATTTGTATTAACAAATTATTTTAGCTTATATTTATATAATTGAGAATTGACGATTGACAATGGACAATTATGGATACTTCTCTCACGAGAAGTTTTGAATTTATTTTTTTAAAAGTGATGAAGTCACTTTTATTATAAATCTGTTAAAGAAATTGGTTGGTTTGATAAAACTAATTTGAACAATAATTGTCAATTCTCCACTGATAATGGAGAATTGAGTCTGGCTAATAATGCTAATAAGGATTGACCATTTTAGAGAGATTAAATTTAAGAGTAATATATATGAAAACATACATTTTAGGAGTTATACATGTTTATTTATAGAGTAAAACAATTTTTTAAGGCTGTGACAGCTAAAATTACAGATGAAGATATAGAATTTATTAATAGATATTTAGAACCTTTTGAAATTGAGTTATTTAATAAGCTTAAGGTTTATGATAAAAAGCATTGTATAAATGTGGCTAAGGATATTTTAGAAGAAACTAAAAAAATATCTTTAAATTGTGATGATATAAAAATGTTAATAAAGACAGGGCTGCTTCACGATATAGGTAAATTGTATAGAAGCCTAAATCCTATAGAGAAATCTATAATAGTTGTTTTAAATTTTATTACTAGAGGCAGATTAAAAAAACTTGATAATATAAAATTTATAAATGTTTATTATAATCATGGCGAAATAGGATATAACATATTAAAAAAATATGATTATGACGATAATTTTTTAAATTTAATAAGATACCACCATACAAATAATTACCAAAATATTTCCATGGACATATTAAAAAGATGTGATGATAAAAATTAGTATATAAACTGCCTTCATATTACATAAGAAAAATCACTATTAAATATTAATTTTTAATAGTGATTTTTCTTATATATTAGAGATTTTTAGAGGATAAGTAATTATAAGGATAGCTAGTACTATTACATATTTTATAGTATGTTAAATCATAAAAATTATAAATATATGTCTAATCTAGATTTTTCTAAGATATAAAATACTCTAGGAATCCTTAATCAGCTATTTTCTTTAAGATTATTTAGATATATTCTATTATATTTTTTCCAAGAGTTAATGCTATAAATAATTCCGCAGGAAGATCCTATTAATATAGTAAATATTAGAGAATTTTTATTTAAAATATGTTTTGTTTTAATATTATTTATAATTCCAAAAGCTAATATAAATATGGATATATAGATAATAGTATGTTTTAAGATATAAAGAATTTGTCCTTTCTTTCTCCAATTGCTCCAATATGATATAAAATCATTTCTTATATGCATTTAATACCCTCTCATTTCCATAAAATAAATATAAAAATATTATACCACTTATTTACATTAAATGGTAATGATATTATAATAATATATATACTTCATAATATAAATTATAGAAAAGAGCATAGTTTATAAATATCTATTTATTTTTATTATAAATAGATATTTATAATGTTAAAATATACTTATACCTTAAAAATATATTTTATATATGTAAGATGGAGGAAAAAATGAATTCACAAATTCGTAGAGAAAAAATTAAAGAAGTATTATGCAAAAGCAATGACGCTTATAAAGGCCAAAACTTAGCAGAAATTTTTGGTGTTACAAGACAAATCATCGTAAAGGATATAGCTATACTAAGAGCTGAGGGTATTAATATAATTGCTACTCCTGAAGGTTATATTGTGCCTAATAATGACACTATGAAAGTTAAAAAAGTAATTGCTACTTTACATGATAAAGAAAATATAGAAGAAGAAATGAAAGCTATTATTAAGTATGGTGGAATAATTGAGGATGTTATTGTTGAGCATCCGTTATATGGAGAAATAAAAGGAATGCTTATGGTAAAAAACTTATATGATGTAGAAAATTTCATAGATAACCTTCATAAGTATGAAGCAGAACCATTATTTTTATTAACTAATGGAATTCATCTTCATACAATTAGTGCAGAAAATGAAGAAGTTATGGATAATATTATAGGCGAATTAAAAAATAAAGGATTTTTGGTAGATAATATGTAAGCTAATATACTATTCTATATAGGATTTATCTTTAAAGAGTAGTATTATTAAGATGTGCGCAACAGTTATAGATATTTATGCATTTTAAGATAATAAATGCTTAATATTTATATAAAAGGAAGTATCATTAAAATTTTTAACTAATCATTTAATTTCACATATTTTAAGAAAAAAATTATGAGAGTAGATATAAAACTTAATATATATTTATTTGAAAAAGGATAAGGGGGGGATAATGTGAAGAAGAAAGGAATAGTATTTTCTTTTATAATAATGATAATGCTAATACTTTTGGTTTTAGCTTCTAGTATAAATATATTAGTTGATTATCAGTGGTTTAAAGAATTAGGATATTTATCTATATATTTTAAGAGAGTTTTAGCTACATTAAAGTTAATGATACCTGTATTTCTTATTATTTTTACTGTTATAACAGTATATTATATAAGTTTAAAACCTAGCATTATGAAGATGAAAAAAGTTATAGAAAGAAATAGAGCTAAAGAGAAAAAGATATTTAAAATATTCTTAATTATAAATGCTTTAGTTTCTATGTTTTTTTCCTATATTTTTGCATCAAATTATTGGTATAGAATATTAGAGTTTACAAATTCAACATCCTTTAATTTAAATGATCCTATATTTAATAAGGATGTCTCTTTTTATGTATTTAAGCTGCCTTTAATACAATCATTGTATAGCAGCATAATTTCTTTGTTAGTTATCTTAGTAATAATCACTTTTATAATTTATATTTCTTTTAGTGCTAAAGATAAAATACAGGGCAAAGTTACTAATATAAATAATAAAAGTTTTAAAAGCTTTAAAAGCGGTATAACAAATTTTGCAGGTAAGCAGCTAGCTGTCCTTTCAGCATTAATTATGCTATTTATAGCTTTTGGATATATGATTAACGCATGGAATTTAGTTTATTCACCACAAGGTGCAGCTTTTGGCGCAAGTTATACAGATATGAGAGTTAGCTTGAAATTTTATAGGGCTATTTCAATAGTAGGACTAGTGGCTTCAGTAGTAGTATTCTTTAGTATAATTACATCTAAAGTAAAACCTATAATTTATTCAATTGTTTTAATGTTTGTACTGATTATAGGGGAAGGGGTATCTACAACTTTTGTTGAAAAGTTTATAGTTCAATCTAATGAAAAGACTTTAGAAAAGCCCTTTATTGAATATAATATTGATTATACAAGAAAAGCTTTTAATATTGATGAAATTAAAGAAGAAAATTACAATGTTATTAATAATTTAACTCAAGAAGATATAAAAGATAACAAGGATATAATAGATAATATAAAGATAAATGCATATAAACCAGCATTAGAATTTAATAATCAATTTCAATATATAAGGTATTATTATGGCTTTAATGATATTGATATAGATAGATATAATATTAATGGAAAGTACAGTCAGGTATTTATTGCGCCTAGAGAGTTAGATTTAAATAAATTAGATGATAACTCAAATACATGGCAGAATAGGCATTTGTCTTATACTCATGGATATGGAATTATAATGAGTAAGGTTAATTCAGTAACAAGTGAAGGACAACCTAACTTTGTTATTAGTAATGTACCTATAGAGAATAAAACCGATATAAAGCTAGATAATCCAAGAATATACTTTGGAGAAAGTACAAATGACTATAGTGTAGTTAATACTGATCTTGGCGAAATTGATTATCCTATGAGTGGAGAAAATATAACTAATAACTATGATGGAGAAGCTGGAATAAGAATGTCTATGCTAAATAGAATTTTATTCTCATTTAAATATCAAAATCCTAAGTTTATTTTATCCCAGGATATAAATAGAGATAGCCAAATACTTATACACAGAAATATAAAAGAAAGAGTAAATAAAATAGCACCTTTTTTGCAATATGATAGAGATCCTTATATAGTTGTAGATAATGGTAAGTTGTATTGGATTATGGATGCTTATACAGTAACAGATAAGTTTCCTTTTGCTCAGCCTTTAGACAATAATGTAAACTATATGAGAAACTCTATTAAAGTTATAATAGACGCGTTTAATGGTACTACAAACTTTTATGTTGTAGATAAAAATGATCCTATAGCTGTTACTTACTCTAAAATATTTCCACAATTATTTAAAGATGTTGAAGAGGCGCCTAAATCTTTAAGAGACCATTTTAAATACCCTGAAGATTTATTTAATATTCAGTGTCAAGTTTTAGGTAAGTATCATGTAAAAGATCCTGGAGTGTTTTATAATGGAGATGATGTATGGAGCATAGCAAGTGATAAAGAAAAAGTAGATGAAAATGAAAAAGAAAAATTAAATGAAGCTTCCTATGTTATTATGAGATTACCTAATGAAACAGAAGATGAAATGGTAGTATTAGAATATTTTAATACTAAAGGTAGGGATAATATGGTAGCTATGTATGGAGTAAGAATGGATGGAGAAAATTATGGGCAAATGTTCCTATATAAATTTCCTACAGGTGGTACTGTATATAGTCCTATGTTATTTAAACAAAAATTACATCAAGATCCGGAAATATCTAAAGAATTATCACTTTGGGATACAAAAGGCTCAGAAGTTCAATTTGGAGAAGTTTTAATTATTCCAATAAAAAAATCTTTACTATATGTTGAGCCTCTTTATTTAAGAGCTGCAGGAGAAAAGAGTATTCCAGAAATGAAAAATGTAGTTGTAGGATATGGGGATCAAATAGTTTTAGCTAATAACATTGAAAGTGCATTAGCTAAATTGTTTAGTTATGAGGATAAAGCTGGAGATGAAAATAAAGTGATTACAACCACAGATAAGGTTGATATTAAAAGGATTAAAGAATTGTACGATAAAGCAATAGAAGCTCAAAAGAATGGAGACTGGGCTAAATATGGTGAATATATAAATTCACTTGGCAGGGAAATAGAAAAAGTTTCTGAATAGTACAAGTTAATTTATGGAGGAATTATGGATTACGACGTGCTTGTATTAGGTGGCGGCATGATAGGTTGTGCCGTTGCCTATGAATTATCAAAATATAATTTAAATATAGCTGTAATAGAAAAAGACTATGATATCGGTTCAGATGCAGCATTAATAAATACAGCAACAATTTATGATGGGCTTGAGTGTGAAGATACACTTAGCTCTTCATTAATTCGAAAAGGCAATAAAATGATTGACAGTTATGTAAGTAAGTTTAATGTACCTTTTAAAAGATGTGGTTCATTATATGTAGCTAAAAATAAGGAGCAAGAAATACAAATTGAAAGAATGTATAAAATAGCTTTAGAGAAGAAAATAGAGGAGATTAAATTACTTTGTGATGAAGAAATTTACAAAGTAGAGCCTAATTTGCAAATAGGATTTAAAAAGGCACTATATATTCCTAATACAGGTGTAGTACGCTCTTATGACTTAGCATTAGCTTATGGAGAGATTGCTTTTGATAATGGGGTAAAATTTAAATTAGAAGAAGAAGTTTTAAACATTGAAAATACATCAAAGGGATTTAAAGTTGAAACAAATAGAAATAAATTTACTTGTAAAATAGTTATAAATACAACTTCTCAAAAGGATTTAGGAAGGGACTATAATAAAAATAAAATAAAAGACCCTTATAAAAATAATTTAAAATATTTTATAGTAGATAAAAGCTATAATAATTTATACTCAAACATAATTTTTGACATAGACAATAAAGAAAGACGGTATATACGTCCAACAATGAATGGAGAAATAATAGGAGCATTAAGCACAGATGAAAATGTAAACTATGATATAGTTATAGATAAATTGTCTCATTTAACTGGGAAGGTTGATGCAAAGAGTATTAAGATGGTTCTTGACTGGAGCTTATACGATGAACCTGTGGTTATTGATGATAATTTAAATGATAATGGTTATATTAATGTAAGTGTTAAGCATTTTGGAAAAGTTACCATGACACCAGCTATTGCTGATATGGTATGTAAAATGGTAGTTAATGATTTAAATTGTATATTAAAAAAGGATTTTATAGATAGAAGAAGAGAATGCTACAAATTTAGAGATTTAAGTAATGAGGATAGAAAAAGAATAATAAAACTAGATAAGAAATATGGTAAAATAGTTTGTAGGTGCGAAAATATAACAGAAGGTGAAATTGTAGATGCAATAAGACGACCTTTAGGCGCTCGTACGCTAGAGGGTGTAAAAAGAAGAACAGGCGCAGGTTTTGGAAATTGTAGGGGTTCTTATTGCAATCAAGTTATAATTTCTATATTAGCTAGAGAGACAGATAAACATATAACGGAAATAGTTAAAAACTCAAAAAACTCTAAAGTAGTGTTAAATAGAATTAAAGAATTTGATACAATGTAAGGAATGATAAATATGTGCAATGAAGAAATATTAACTACCATTGTTAGAGTTAAGGGCTCTAATAAGCATGATATAGCTCCTGTTAAAAGTACTAGACCTATAAATAAAGAATTATGGCTTGAATGTTCAAAGGCTTTAAGTAGAATTCATATTGGACCTCCTATAAGAATAGGAGATGTAGTATGTAAAAATATATTAAATACTGGTGTAGATATTGTATGTACTAAAAATATATATAAGAATATTTAATTTTATATTGACAAAGTATATATTAACATATAGAATTATTTTCAAAATAAATATTTAGATTAAACCGTTGAAGAGTCTAGTAGCAATTTATTAACATTAAAGAGAGTCAGTACGTGGTGTAAGCTGATATGTTAAGTTTTGTGAATCCAACTTGAAGGGACTGTGATGAGCAGTACGGTAATTGCCGTTATTATAATTAAGAGGAATAGTATTTTTTTAATATTATTCAATTTAGGGTGGCAACGCGGAGTCTTTCGTCCCTTTTGGGATTGAAGGCTCTTTTTTTGTTTGAAAAAATTTATAAATAATAAAAATAAAATAAACGTATAGGAGGAAATTATTATGTTAGATTTAAAAAGAATTCGTAATAATGCTGAAGAAATAAAAAAAGCACTTAATGATAGAGGAGAAAATTTTGATATAAGTGTTATTGATGAGGTTGTAGATTTAGATAAAAGAAGAAGAGATATATTAGTTGAGGTTGAAGAATTAAAAAATAAAAGAAATACTCAATCATCTCAAATTCCAAAACTTAAAAAGGAAGGATTACCTGTTGATGATATAATGGCAGAAATGAAAGGGCTTGCTGATAAAATTAAAAACTTTGATGTAGAACTTTCAGAAATAGACGAAAGAATAAAATATATAATGCTTAGAATACCTAATATACCAAATCCTGAAGTTCCGAGTGGAGATACTGATGAAGATAATGTAGAAGTAAGAAAATTTGGTGAGCCAAGAAAATTTGAATTTGAGCCAAAAGAGCATTGGACTTTAGGAACAGAAAAAGGAATATTAGACTTTGAAGCAGGCGGAAAAATCACTGGTTCAAGATTTACAGTATATAAAGGATTAGGTGCTAGATTAGAAAGAGCTATAATAAACTTCTTTTTAAATAAGCACATAGATGAAAATGGATACACAGAAATATTACCGCCATTTATGGTTAATAGAAATAGTATGACAGGAACAGGACAACTTCCAAAGTTTGAAGAAGATGCTTTTAAAGTTGCAGATACAGATTACTTTTTAATACCAACAGCAGAAGTACCTGTTACTAATCTTTTTAGAGATGAAATAATAGAAGGAGATAAACTTCCAATAAAGTATGCTGCTTATAGTGCTTGTTTTAGATCTGAAGCAGGTTCAGCANNTTCAGCAGGAAGAGATACAAGAGGACTTGTAAGACAGCATCAATTTAACAAAGTAGAGCTTGTTAAATTTGTTAAGCCAGAAGACTCTTATAAGGAGCTTGAAAGCCTTGTAAATGACGCAGAAAGCGTTTTAAAGGCATTAGGACTTCCTTATAGAGTGGTTAAGATATGTAAAGGTGATTTAGGATTTACTGCTGCATTTAAGTATGATTTAGAAGTTTGGATGCCAAGCTATAATAGATATGTTGAAATTTCAAGCTGTAGTAATTTTGAAGATTTCCAAGCAAGACGTGCAAATATTAAATATAAAGATGATGCTAAAAGTAAACCTAATTTTGTACATACATTAAATGGATCAGGTGTTGCTATAGGAAGAACAGTAGCTGCTATACTTGAAAACTATCAAAATGCTGATGGAACAATTACAATCCCAGAGGTTTTAAGACCATATATGGGCGGAAAAGAAGTTATGTAGTGCAAAAAAATAAAGTTAAAAATCTTATAAATTTAGAAAGATAATTTATCGGTTTAATTAAATAATAATAATTTATATTAAGGAGATACGAATTAGGTTAGCTTAGTTCGTATCTTTTTTGTTTTGTAAAAATATATAGATCAATTAAATAGCTTTGCTATTAATGTATATTTTTTCCTGGTGAAAAATTAGCGTATAACAGCTACAAATTTAATTTTATTACTTTTTAATTTTAAAGTATAAAGAAGGAGGGTATTAATAACAGAAATGTTAGGGTGTATTTATCCAGATAAAGCAGCTCAAGCTATTACAAATATTCCATTAATATCGAATTTAGCAAATAAGATAATATCTCATACATCAGTAATTGATTGTGGAGAAAATGATAGTGAAAAAGATGGTTTTGAGGTGTATTTACTCCATTCCACGAATTAATTGGTGGAGTCATTGCAGGATAAAAAGGGCCAATGAAATAGAAAGCCACTTTTATTTATGAGCGGCTTTTATTATTTTAAAATCTTTTTCTGTAAATGTATTTCTATAAATAGTATTCATTTCAGATAAATCATTAAATCTTTCTATTTTATTATTTTCATAATCTAGTACAATATAGACATCTTTGAATGATTCTTGCCCAACTATGAACGCTGTCTTCATTTCCTTTAAATCTATATATTTAGTTATATTCCTATCAATATCCCTTTGTATTTCTTCATCCATTAAAGAATATTCTTTTCTTCTATCATGAGGTGTTACCAATATTTGATATCTGCAATCTTTTCCAAAGTATGCAACAGTATCTTTACCTGTCATATACTTTGCTTTTGGAGTAAGAATGCTTACAAAAACAAATATTAATATTACAATAATTGGAACAAATATGCAAAGTTTTTTAATAGTTATCTTCATCAAATTCCTCCTCTCTCAATTTAAGTATTATATATAATTATTTTCTCATATATGTAAAAATTAGAAAGCAATTAAAGATGGTTACCAATTTTAATTTTATAGAGTTATGAAATTAAAGCCTTATTCTCTTTATATAGTGTAAGGAAAAGTTAACAAGTTACTGAATTACAAAGAAACATGATAATATAAAAATTTATAAAAAATTATAGTGAAATTAAGGCTTCTAATATTTTAGATATATCCAGACAATCTGTAAATGAAGTTAAGAATAGAACTTTATTTAAATTCAAATATCTGAGGTAAATTATAGAGTTACTTTTATAAAGAAAATCAACATTTTAAGGAAGTGTTATATCTTTATAACTTAAGTTATGTGAAGATCTTATTATTATGATAGAAGAGTTCATATATTTAATCTTACATAATGCTTACCAATCTTACTCTTTTGTAATAAACATAAAAAAGTATTGAAGTTTATCATACTATACTGGTAATATTGCATTAGAGGTGATAATTATGGAAAAGCCACAGAAGAAAAAAAGTAAAGCGCTTTTAATAGCAATCACTATTTTGATATGTATTTCGTCAATAATAACAGTAAATTTTTTTGGTAACGGAAATCATGTAAAAAAAGTTCAAGCTATAGTTATAAATACACAAAAACCTTCAAAAGAAAAGGACGATGATATAGAAGTTAGCAAGTCTAAAGATGTAGATGAGGATAGTCAAATAGAATTTATAGAAACATTTAAGGAATTTAATTTAAAGAAACATGATACAAGCAATCAAAAAATTGATAAGTTAATAGAAGAAGTAGAAAAATATATTGAAGACATTAAAAAAATTAGCATAATAAAAGAAGTAAAAATAACTTTTAGTAAAATCAATATAAATATTAGGGAATTTTTTCAATTTATAGATGAATTTTTTTAATCGATAATCGCGTATAAGTTTAAGTTCTACCAAATTTATACAATTAAGCTAAGATATATTAAAATTATACAATTTTAATGCAAAAGTTTTCTAATAACTATTGACATATGTGATAGAAATAAATATAATGGTAAATGTGAGTTTGACACGGAGAGATGGTCGAGT
>NZ_DKLM01000152.1:387-649 GCF_002455975.1 Clostridium sp. UBA6640 | reverse complement strand
CGAATCCCACTCTCTCCGCCATAACATTTGGAGAAATACTCAAGAGGCCGAAGAGGCGCCCCTGCTAAGGGCGTAGGTCGGGTAACTGGCGCGAGGGTTCAAATCCCTCTTTCTCCGCCACAAAACGCTCAATATTTTGAGCATTTTTAATTTATTAACTACCTGTTTATCATCACCATAGTGATGTTAAAATAAAATATTGACATAGATTCTAAATTATAATATAATAATCTATGTAAATGACACGGAGAGATGGTCGAGT
>NZ_DKLM01000152.1:0-123 GCF_002455975.1 Clostridium sp. UBA6640 | reverse complement strand
CGAATCCCACTCTCTCCGCCATTTTTTTTATCCAAAATTAATTGAAGATTATAATTATGGAGAAATACTCAAGAGGCCGAAGAGGCGCCCCTGCTAAGGGCGTAGGTCGGGTAACCGGCGCGA
>NZ_DKLM01000019.1 GCF_002455975.1 Clostridium sp. UBA6640 | reverse complement strand
TCATATAAGTTAACAGATCGAAATAGAAAACTAGGAGGAAAATATGCCGAAATTAAATATTGAAGATTATATTATTCATTACGAGAGCTACGGAAGTGGAGAGCCAATTATATTTTTATCTGGGCTAATGATGAGTACAATAAGCTGGCATCCCTTTAGAAAAAGTTTTAATGATTACAATTTAATATTAGTTGATTTAATAGATCAAGGACAGTCTTCTAGTGCTAACTTTCAATATGATCAAAATCTTCAAGTAGAAATACTATATAAACTTATCGAAAAATTAAATATAGATAAATGTCATATTGTAGGTATATCTTATGGCGGAGAAGTAGCATCGCGATTTGCACTAAAATATCCTCATAAGCTAAAGTCTATAATATTGTCTAATACAACCTGTCATAATAGCAATATAATGAAAGATATAAAAGAACTATGGGATTTTGCAGCGAGTACTTATGATGGAAGGATACTTTTTAAAGCTACAATGCCTTATATATATTCGCATAAGTTTTATGAGGAAAATATACAATGGCTTAAGAAAAAGGAAGAAGCATTTTCAATGGGTCTTACTAAACAGTGGTACGACTCTTTTAGAATGCTAATTAAGAGTGCATCAAATTTAAATTTGATAGAAGAAATAAAAAATATAAGTTTACCTACTATGATAATAGGCTGTGAATATGATATTTTAACGCCTATAAATTATCAAAAGTTAATAAAAGAAAAAATTAAAAATTCTAGGATGGTTATAATTGAAGAAGCAGGTCATGCGGTTATTTATGAAAAACCTATAGAATTTATAGCAGCTATAAAAGGTTTCTTACAAACTTATAATCAAAAGATAAAAATACTTTAATAATAGATTTTATTATATTATAGTTATAATATATAAAATTAGAAAAAGGTGATATATTAATGAAGTTGTTTTTTATGTCGGATATACATGGCTCATTAAAATATGCGAAACTAGGCGTTGAGGCCTTTATAAAAGAAAGAGCAGATTATATGGTTATCTTGGGAGATGTACTTTATCATGGACCGAGAAATCCTCTTCCAGAGGAGTATAATCCTAAAGAAGTAGCAAATTTATTAAATGAATACTCAGAAAAAATTATAGGAGTAAGAGGAAATTGTGATGCAGAGGTAGATCAAATGCTCCTTACATATCCTTGCATGATGGATTACAATGTGATTTTAGCCCAAAATAGAAGAATTTTTGTAACTCATGGTCACATTTATAATGAGAACAATCTTCCTAACATGTCAAAAGGTGATATTATAATTTATGGACATACTCATATACCAGTGGCAAAAAGTGAGAATGGCATATTTATTTTTAACCCTGGCTCTATTGCATATCCTAAGGAAAATAATCCTCATAGCTATGGAGTTATTGATGGAAATAAATTTTACATTAAAAATTTAGAAGGAGAAGTTATTAAAGAAATTGATATTTTGATAAAGTAAATTAAAATATGGGATTTTGAAGATTTCTTCCCAAAGGAAAGCAGAATGTCCTGGCTGAAAGCATTCTTTTGCCTATGATTTTGTAGCGGCGAACTTTATTCAATGCACAGTTCACAATGCTCAATTCACAATTATGGACATTTCTCAGCGATTGCTAAGAAATTTTCAATTAGAATAAAAAGATACATAGCAGAACACAGTGAAATAGAGCTGGATTTTGTTAAAAATGCTGCATAAATTTAAACTTAAAAACTCTAATTGAAAGTGAGCATGCAAATGCTCCAATTTAAAAATATATTTAAATTACTATAAAAAATAAGAGCTGAGCATTAGCGGTTTTTAATCGTTAATACGACAGCTCCTTTTATTTTAATATATTTTATACTCTAATAAATTTATATTTTAGCAAGTTTACTATTTCAGTAATATACTTTTAATAATGCAATCATTATTATTTATCTTATTTAAGTAACTTTTCTTCTTTACTTCCTAGGAATACAGATTTTTGGCTTGGTCTAAATTCACCAGTGTTTTCATCTCTTCCTTGTAAGTAATATCTAGCATCTGATTTACCTATAGTATCAGCAGCTTCTTTTGAAAGCTCACCAAGCTCATCACCTTTGCATCTGTTAATGATTAAGCCAAATTTAGTGTCTTTAAAATCAGATAACATAGCAACGTCGCCAGAACTATCTCCACCAACGATTAATGGACCTTGTCCACCATGTTTTTCAACTAAAAACTTTTCTATAGTTTTAGTTTTACCTTTGCTTTGAGTTTGATCGTAGCCTTTTCTAAATTCGGCCTTAATTACACCTTTGTCATCTCTTTCAAGCTCCATAGCAAATACATTTTCTTTTGGAAGCTCATATCCGAACTTAGGATTAGTAGCAAATGTTCTAACAACATCTATGAATGATGCTGAACAGATATAAACATCTATTCCATTATCCATTAAAGTTTTGTAAAGATTTTGTTGCTCTTTTATTGTTCTTAAACCAGAGTGGAATTTAACTGAAACAACGCCAGCTTTACCTGCTAATTCCTTTGGACTAGTCCAAATTTCTTCTCCAAGTTCATGGTTTAGCCAATAATCGTTTGATTTTTCAGTCAACTCAGCAACTTCCTTTTCAGTCATTCCTGCAAATAGGTAAGTTACCCATGGATAGCTTACATCAGAACTAAAAGATTCACCGATTGAATTATAAAGATATCTAGTTTTAGCTATAAAATCTTTGTATTCAGGAGTAGTTTTAATCTCATCTAAAGATTTAGTTCCTTTAAAACCTTTATAGTTTTCATATAAGAATTTGTAGCTAGAATCAATGTCAGCACCAACTAATTCGATGTTAACAGGTTTTCCTTCATCGTTATTGCAGTCTTCTACAAAGTTGTCCTTTGGAATGTTTATTCTAATGGTGTTGCTAAACTCTTCAGGAGTCATTTTAAATTCAAGATTTTCTAACTGATATGCAAGTAACGCTTCTTCAACATCATTAATTATTGATGTGTTGTCCCAATCAAATACAGCGTAAGGTTTTTTATTTTCATCATAGTCCTTACTGTTTTTACCGTATTTCTCTATAAGATCTGTTAAAGCAGCAAAATTTTCAGGCGCCCAGTTACCTTTTTCAAGTTTAACTTCCTTTTTATTATCAGTTTGTTCTACTTTAGTGTCATTTTTAGTTTCTTCTGTTTTAGCAGAATTTCCACATGCAACTAAAGAAAAAGACATAATGCATGCTAATGATAAGCTAAAAGTTTTTCTTTTAAAATTATTCATAAGTTTNNAAAGTTATCTCTCCCCCTCATTTGTGATTTCAATTTTTAATAGAAATAGTTAAATATGCTAAATAAAACTTACTGCTAAAAATTATTAAACCTTCTTAACATAAACTTTACAATTAACTTATATAACGAGCATCAGAAAATGTCAATATAAAATTGGATTTTATTATCGCTAAATTAAAATTTTATACCTTATGGGAAAATATGGAGAAAGGCTATGCATTAGGAGTTGTATCTTCTCATAAATCAGACAAGAGCAGCTAAGAGTTATAAGAGATACTATAAAATAAAAAAAATATAAATGAGAAGAGCAAAATTAGATGAGATTAAAATCAAAGTGATAGATGAGTATTATCTTTTAATTGTTATAAGTGAAGCAGAAGAAGTCCTAAATAAAAAGATGCTCTACAAAGATTCACAAGCCTATACAGGCGGGAGCATCAGAGAAAAAACAAATAATTAGTGAGCATGAGATATGAATTGCCAGCACTTTTTAATACAAGTTTTATTCGGTTATTAGGTGTCATATAATTGGGAGCACTGAGGCTTTTTCATATGTAACTTATGCTTAACCGCTCATCTTAAAACTAAAAAATTAAGAGATATTTAACGTGAAAATAATGAAGGTATGAATGTAGCTCCTTTAGGATATAGTTCGTTAATAAAAGTAAATTATAACATAAACTTATAGATATGAATTGGTTAATCATGGTACAATTAATAATATTACACAAATAAATTATTATAATTAGATACTTTGTATTTATAATATATTACTTAGTTTACTTATATACTCATGATGTAACTAATATTGGAGGTGAAAAAATGATAATGATTCGTTTGAAACTAGGAATCTTTGGAGTGAAATCAACTTCAGCAACAAAACTCTATGCAAAATCGGTCTTATAGACAATGGCGATAGCTGCATAGAGAATAATTAAAATCGCCGTATTCATTCTAATTTGAAGTGCTAATAAGTCTGATTTTGCATCCTGAACTATTTTTAGATGAAGGAGCGAATTAGAATGAAATATATAAATGCTACAGAAGTATTGCCAAAGAATTTACTTAATGAGATTCAAAGATATATTGCTGGTGAGATATTATATATCCCGCAGCCAGAAGGACTAAAAAATTCGTGGGGAAGCAAAACTGGTGTTAAGCAAGAACTTATTAATAGAAATAAACAAATTAAATTTGAAAAAGAAAATGGTAGCACCATTGATGAGCTTATGATAAAATACAATCTTTCCTATGATACGATTAAAAAGATTGTCTATATAAAAGAAGCGTAATAAATAGAACCTCTGCAAGTTTTGGATTTGTAGAGGTTTTGTGCATAAAACAACTATAGTAATTTAGTACCTTTTATTATAGGCTGCATTACCCTAAACTATAATCAAACAAAGGTTATGGAGGGGATATTTATGGATTACATAAGTAACAACAGAGAAGTATGGGATAAAAAAGTTGATAGCAATTATGTTTGGACAAGACCTGTAAGCGATGATGAAGTAAAAGATGCTAAATTAGGTAAGTGGAAGATATACTTAACGCCAATGAAGCCAGTACCAAGGGAGTGGTTCCCAGAAAGGTTAATTGGAAAGAAAGTACTATGTCTTGCATCAGGAGGTGGGCAACAGGGGCCAATAATGGCAGCAACAGGAGCTGAGGTCACTGTATTTGATAACAGCGAAAAACAGTTAGGTCAAGATAGATATGTTGCACAAAGAAATAATTTAAGTATTAAAACCGTTCAAGGTGATATGAAAGATTTGTCGGTATTTGAAGATGAAACCTTTGATTTTATTGTACATCCTTGGTCGAACTGTTATATAGACACAGTGATTCCTGTATGGAATGAAGCTTATAGGGTACTCAAAAGTGGAGGAACCTTGATATCAGGTTTTGCTAATCCTATTGAATATATATTTGATTTAAAAGAATTAGAACAAGGTAGATTTGTAGTTAGGCATAGCATTCCCTATTCTGATTTGACAAGCATTTCTGAAGAAGAGCTAAATGAATTAGTATTAGATCAAAATGAAGGAATATGCTTTGGACATTCACTTCATGATCAAATACAAGGCCAAATAGCATCTGGTTTTTTAATTGCTGGTTTTTACGAGGATAAGGGAGGAAGTGCATTAGACCAATACATTGATAGCTCAATTGCTACAAAGGCTATCAAGTTATAAAAACATTTCTAAATTAAAGCCTACGTTATATCCGTTACGATGAACATTATCATAAATAGCATATACTTTCTTTAGAAATATTGATATCACTGGGTTGAAGAGAGATAATGGTGTTTTAAATCTTATTGTAATCTAAATAAAATAAAAATAGGGTGATCCTTCTTTTATTTAGATAAAATTGTATTGTGTTATTATATTGAATAATCATATAGCATAAGACGCACGGAAAAGTAGAAAAAATTATTATTTTAAATAAGTTGGTATGGCTGATTATTTATAGTTGAATATTAGTGCCAGTTTATTTGCAATGCCAATATATTTAATTATGATTTTAAGTTTACTCTCAAGGCGAATTTTATAGCCTTCTTTAAGGTAAAGTCCGTAGAGTAAATCTGCGGCTTTTCTATTTTATCGAGAATCATACTATTCCATTGATCTTAGAAAAAAGAAAGGATGTTAGATATGTTATAGAAGTTATTTTTTATAATATATTTGATAAGTCAAGTCCTTAGCGGCAAATAGTATAATCCACTAAAGTTAGTAATACAATAGTAATTATTGAGGCTGGAATGACCTTTTAACTAAGAGTGAAATTGTTCCAATAGAAATATTAATCATAATGTTATGAATAATATGAAGGAATTGGTAATAGTTCATAAAGTTACATAACTTGACATAGAATTAATTTAAATTTATAATTCTATTTGTAACAGATTTAAATTGAGATTAAAGAATATAAAAATTGAATAATAAGAATTTAGGTGCTTTTTATAAGTGAAAAGGGAATGTGGTTAAATTCCACAGCAGCCCCCGCTACTGTAAATGATGACAAACCTTAAGATTACCACTCTTTTAAAGGGGAAGGTTAAGGTGAGAATGAATCAAAAGCCAGGAGACCTGCCTAAATTTTTAATGAAAGCTTTCGGAGGGAAGGTTCTATTAGTATGAAGAGGCATTAAATAGATTATTATACAAATAGAGGTGAACTTAGAGAGTTTGCCTCTATTATTTTTTTAGAGAGTATTTTAAGAGTATTTTATTTGAAAGGGAGTTTTTTATATGGCAAAGATAATGGTGCAAGGAACAGCTTCTTCCGTAGGTAAAAGTATACTGGTTACAGCACTATGTAGAATTTTTAAACAGGATGGATATAGTGTATGTCCATATAAGTCACAAAATATGTCATTAAATTCATACATAACTTTAGATGGTAAAGAAATGGGACGCGCACAAGTATTACAAGCTTATGCTTGTGGACTAGAACCAGAAGCATATATGAATCCTATATTATTAAAGCCAACTAGTGATAGGAAATGTCAAATAATCGTAAATGGTGAGGTTTACGGAAATAGCACAGCTATGGAATATCATAATATGAAGCTAGAATTTAGAGATATGCTAAAAGCCCAATTTGAAGAATTGGAAAAGCAATTTGATATTATAGTTATGGAAGGTGCAGGAAGCCCAGCAGAAATAAATTTACGTGATAGAGATATAGTAAATATGGGAATGGCAGAACTTGTAGATGCACCTGTAGTGTTAGTAGGAGACATTGATAAAGGCGGAGTTTTTGCTTCATTAGTAGGAACACTAATGCTTCTTACAGAAGGTGAAAGAGAAAGAGTAAAGGGAACCATCATCAATAAATTTAGAGGTGATGTAGATATATTAAAGCCAGGTATCGACATGCTTGAGGATATATCTAAAAAACAGTGTATAGGAGTTGTACCACATTTTACATTAGCTCTAGAAGATGAGGATGGAGCTGTAGAATTAAATAAAAAGATAACCAATAAAATTGATATAGCTGTTATTAAACTTCCTAGAATCTCAAATTTTACTGATGTAGATGCACTTAAAAATGAAGAAGATGTTTCAGTAAGATTTATAACTTCTGTAGAAGAATTTAAAAATCCTGATTTATTAATTATACCAGGAAGTAAAAATACCATTGAAGATTTAAATGCACTTAAAGCTTCTGGACTTTTTGATAAGATTAAAGAATATAGCAAAAATGGAGAAGTAATGGGAATTTGTGGTGGATATCAAATGCTAGGTAAGAAAATCACAGATCCATATGGTGTAGAAACAAATCTATCAGAAATAGAAGGATTAGGACTTTTAGATATAGAGACAGTTTTTGAACAGAAAAAAGTAACTACCAGAGTAGAAGCTGATTTAATTGATAATAAAGTATTCACTACTGATAGAGATAAATTATCTGTATACGGTTATGAAATTCATATGGGGATTTGCAAATATGGTGAAAATGCCAATCCATTATTTAATATAAAAACTCAAAATACAAAAGAAGTAAATTATAATGATGGAGCCATTAATGAATATGGTAATATAATGGGATCTTATATCCACGGAATTTTCGATAAAACAGATTTTAGAGAAGCTATAGTTAACAAGCTTAGAGGTAAAAAGGGCATAGAATTAAAGAAATCAAAACCGTATGAAAGTTTAAGAGAAGAAGAGCTTGATAAACTTGCAGATTTAGTAAGAAAAACTTTAGATATGGATGAAATATATAAAATGGTGGGAATTAAAAGATAGTTAGGAGATAAAATAATTGTTTAATTTTAATTTGAAAGCTAACATTATTTATGTATTAATAGCTATGATTATAGATTTCATCTTAGGAGATCCTGCTTGGCTTCCTCATCCAATTATCTATATTGGCAAGCTTATAAATAAGCTAGAAAACTATTTTAGAAAAGGTGAAAAAAGTGATGAGGGCTTAAGAATCTGTGGAGGATTAATTGTTTTAATAGTATGTTTTGTAACTTATACTATTCCTTATGTCTTATTAAAATTATCATTGATTAATGAATATTTATTTCATGGTCTAAATATTTTTATAATTTGGACTACATTAGCAGCAAAAAGCTTACATGGTGCAGCTATTGAAGTTTATAAATCTTTAGAAAAAAGTGATATAGAGGATGCAAGAGTAAAACTTTCTTATATAGTAGGTAGAGATACAACAAGCCTTGAAGAAGATGAAATTATAAGAGCAGATATAGAAACTGTAGCAGAAAATGCTTCTGATGGTATAATTGCTCCTATGTTTTATGCGATATTAGGCGGGGCTCCACTAGCTATGATGTACAAAGGCGTTAATACTATGGATTCAATGCTAGGATATCTAAATGAGAAGTTCAGATATATTGGTTTCTTCCCAGCTAAAGTAGATGATTTGTTCAATTTAATACCTGCAAGACTTACAGGAATTTTAATGTGTTTAACTTCTTTTGTTGTAGGTGGAAATATAGAAGATAGCTTTAGAATAATGATTAGAGATAGAAAAAACCATAAGAGTCCAAACTGCGCTTATCCTGAGGCAGCAGCAGCAGGTGCAATGAAAATTCAACTTGGTGGAACAAATGTTTATTTTGGAGAGATAGTGTATAAGCCAACTCTTGGAGACAGAATTAAAGGCTTAGAAGCTAGAGATATAAAGCAAAGTATAAAGCTTATGTATTCAAGTGAGATATTGTTAGTACTTGTATCACTAATTTTAGTGGTAATTTTAAAATTAGTTAGGATGTGAAGAAATTGAAGCATGGTGGAGATATATATAGTGAAGGATTATTAAAAGGAAGAAAATTACTGGATTTTAGTTCTAATATAAATCCTCTCGGTGTACCTAAAGGCTTTATTGAAAATATTAATGAAGGAATAGAAATGCTTCAAGTTTATCCTGATATAAAATATAGAACATTAAAGGATAACATAATTAATTATTTAAATAAATGCAGTTATTATTTTGGAGGAGAAGCTCACGAGTTAAATTTAACTCATGAAAACATTTTACTAGGGAATGGAGCTTCTGAAATAATAGATTTAGCTATTAGATATTTAAAGTCTATAACTATAGTAGTACCGTCTTTTGTAGAATATGAAGATAATAGCCATAGATATAATTTAGAAGTAAGTTATTCATATTTAAAAGATGACTTTACTTATGATTATGAGGATATATTAGGTAAATTAAATTATAGCGAAGGTCTTATAATTGGAAATCCTAATAATCCTAATGGTTCAATTATAGATAAAGAAAGGTTTACAAGTATTTTAGATTTTTGTGAAGAAAATAATAAGATAGTTCTAATAGATGAAGCGTTTATTGAGTTCACAGGAAGCTCTAACTATAGCCTTTTGAATTTAGTAGAAAAATATAAATGTTTATTTATTATTAGGGCGATAACAAAATTTTATGGATTGCCTGGCGTAAGATTAGGTTTTGGAATAACCAAAAATAAAGAATTAATTGATTATATAGTTTCAATGCAAAATCCATGGAATATTAATTGTTTTGCTGAACTAAGTGCTAAATATGCATTAAGTGATGAAGTATACATACAAGATTCCCTTAAGTGGATTGAAACAGAAAGAAAATATATGATAGAAGAACTAAATAAAATTTCTATAATTGAAAAATGTCATAATAGTTATGGAAATTACGTTCTTTGCAAATTAGAGGGAATAAATTGTGATAAGCTTTACAGTTACTTAGAAGAAAAATGCATTATAATAAGAAAGTGCAATAATTATAGAGGACTAGATGATAAGTTTGTTAGATTTGCAATAAAGGATAGAGAATCTAATAAAAAGCTAATAGAGTATTTAAAAAATATAGACCCATTAAAAATTAAGGATATCTAACTCTTAGCTAGAGAAGGTGGATAAATGAAAAATTTAGAGCAGTGCTTTTTATCTATTAAAAGTGACAAGCTTAAGGTTCTTATAGTTGGTGGAGGAAAAGCGGGATATATAAAGTGTAAATCCTTTTTAACTAAAGGAGCAGAGGTTAAAGTTATTGCATTAGATATATGTGAAGAAATAGTATCTTTACAGCATTTTAAAAAGTTAAGTATTGAAAAGACTACTTATAATAAGGAAATGTTAGCAAAATATCATGTAGTGGTCATTGCAACTGATGATGAATTCTTAAATCGTAATATTAAGATGGATTGTGATGAATTTTGTAAACTTCATATAAATGCTTCTAATGTAGAGGAAAGCATGTGTATAACTCCTACTGTAGGGGAAAGTAAAAGTACAGTTTTTGCAATTCATACAAAAAAAATTAGTCCTAAAACTTCACTATTTATTAGAGACAATCTAGAAACTCATCTAAAAAAATACGATAGTTATATAGATTTTTCAGTAAATTTAAGAAATTCTCTAAAGAATCATAGTAAAAAGAATGAAATTTTAAATTTCATATCCACAGAGGATTTTCTATATATTTTTAATAAGGGATACGGTGAAAAAATTATAAATTTATTTTATGGAGGCAATAAAATTGAGAATAACAACGAGAAAGAGTAAGTTAGCACAGGTACAGACAGAGTTTGTAATGGAGCTTATAAATAAAACCCATAACATTAAATGTGAAAAGGTATTAACAGATACTTTAGGAGATAAAAGATTAGATGTTACACTTGATAAAATAGGTGGTAAAGGACTTTTTGTTAAGGAACTAGAGCAGCTTATATTAGATGGACACGCAGAAGCTGGTGTTCATAGTATGAAGGATATGCCTTATGAACTGCCAGAAGGCTTTATAGTTGCAGCAATGCCTATTAGAGAAGATGTAAGGGATGCCTTCGTATCTATAAATGGAGTAAAATTTAAAGATTTGAAAAAAGGTGCTAGGGTAGGAACTAGTAGTAATAGAAGAGCTAGTCAATTAAAAATCTTAAGACCAGATATAGAAATAGTACCTATAAGAGGTAATGTTCAAACTAGAATTGAGAAAATAAAAAAAGAAAATTTAGATGGAATAATTCTAGCAGCAGCAGGACTTAAAAGACTAGGTATGGAGGAGATAATAACTGATTATTTTGAGCCACATGAAATGATTCCTGCTATAGGCCAAGGTGCACTAGGAATTGAAATACATGAAAGTTGTAAAGATAAAGAGGTTTTTACAGCTCTTGATAATTATGAGGTTAGAGTTTGTGTTGATGCAGAAAGAAGTTTTATGGCAGCTTTAAAAGGAGACTGTCACGCTGCTATAGGAGCTTATGCAGAGCTAAAGGATAATACAATCAATATGGTTGGTATTTACGAAGTTAATGGAAACCTTATAAGAAAAGAAGTAACAGGACCAGTAGATGAAAATATTAAGCTAGGAGAAGAGCTTGCTTCTTTAATTTTAAATTCTTAGGAGGAATTATGAGTAAAGTATATTTAATAGGTGCAGGGCCAGGCCATGAAGAACTTATTACAATGAGAGCGATAAATGTTTTAAAGCAGTGTACAGCTATTATGTATGATAGATTATGTGGAGAAAGCTTTTTACAATATATAAATCCAAACACAGAAATATATTACTGCGGAAAAGAACCAGGATGTCATTATAAAAATCAAAATGAAATTAATGACATGATAGTAAAGCTAGCTAAGAAGGGCCATATTGTAGGAAGAGTAAAGGGCGGAGATCCTTATATCTTTGGTAGAGGAGGAGAAGAAGCACTTAGATTATTAGAAGAAAACATAGAATTTGAAGTAGTGCCGGGAATAACTTCTCCAATATCTGTACTAAATTATGCGGGAATCCCTGTAACTCATAGAGGAATAGCTAGAGGATTTCATATATTTACAGGAAAAAGCAATGATAATATGGACTTAAACTTTGAAGCTATTTCAAAACTTAGCGGAACATTGATATTTCTTATGAGCTTTGAGAAGTTAGGGATTATTACTAAAAGCTTGATGGAAAATGGTATGAGTGGTGATACTCCAGCGGCAGTAGTGATGAGAGGAACTACATCTAAACAAAAAAAAGCTATAGGAACATTAAGTAACATTGTAGAAAAAGCGCTAGAAAATAACTTATCAAATCCTAGCATAATTGTAGTGGGTGAAGTAGTTCAGTTCCATGATAAATTAAATTGGTTTGAAAGAAGACCTCTTTTTGGAAAAAATATATGTATTACAAGAACTAAAGAGCAAAGTAAAGAAATAAAAACTAAGTTACTAAATTTAGGAGCAGAAGTTACAGAAATAAACTCTATAAAAATTAAGCCTACACCAGAAAAAATGGAACCATATTTAGATAAATTATCATTATATGATTACATTGTTATAACAAGTGCTAATGCGGCGAGAGTTTTCTTTGAATACTTAATAGAAAGAGAAATTGATGTTAGAACTATAAAAGCACAAATTATAACCATAGGGCCAGCTAGTGATAAAGCCATTAGAAGCTATGGGGTGATACCAAAGCTTTGTGCTGAGGAATATGTAGCAGAAAATTTATTTAGTCATATGGAAAGCTTTATAAAAGAAAATGACAAAATACTTCTTCCAAGGTCTAAAAATGCAAGAGTTTTTTTAGCAGAAGCCTTTGAAAGTAAAGGATGCATAGTGGATGAATGTCATATATATGAAACAGAAACAGGGGAAGCAGTAGGACTTAATAGATTTGTAGAGTGTGATGCTGTTGTATTTACAAGTCCAAGTACTTTAACCAATATGATTAAGCTTGTAGGTATTGAAGAAATTAAGAAAAAAACAGTGGTATCTATAGGACCAATTACTTCAGTAGAACTTAACAAACATAATATAGAGCATATTGTATGTGATGAGAGTAGCAATGAAGGAATGATAAATAAATTAATTGAAATTTATTCAAAGTCCTAAGAATTAAGGGAGTGGAAGTTATGTTAACACAACATAGAAGATTAAGAGAAAATCCAGCTATAAGAAGCTTAGTAAGAGAAACGGTTTTAAATCCAAATGATTTTATATTTCCTATATTCGTAGTTGAAGGGGAAAATATTAAGGAAGAAATTTCTTCTTTAAAAGGAAATTATCATTGGTCTATAGATAGATTACATGAGGTTATTGATGAAGTTAAAGCTGCAAAAGTAAAAGGTATAATACTTTTTGGCTTACCAGACCATAAAGATGAAATAGCAACTTCTGCTTTTGCAGAAAATGGAATTGTTCAAAAGGCAATTAGAAAAATAAAAGAATTAGATAAAGATCTATTTGTAATAACAGATGTTTGCATGTGTCAATATACAGACCATGGACACTGCGGAATAGTTGAAAATGGAAGAGTACTTAATGATCCTTCAGTAGAGATTATAGCTAAAATCGCATTATCTCATGCTAAAGCAGGAGCAGATATGGTAGCGCCTTCTGATATGATGGATGGAAGAATAGGAGCTATAAGAGAAATTTTAGATGAAAATAACTTTGACTACGTTTCTATAATGGCATACAGTGCAAAATATTGTTCAGCTATGTATGGACCATTTAGAGCAGCAGCAAATTCAACACCACAATTTGGAGACAGAAAAACTTATCAGATGGATCCAGCAAACGGTAAAGAAGCATTAAGAGAAATTGAAGAAGATATCATAGAAGGAGCAGATATAATAATCGTTAAACCTGCCATGATTTATTTAGATATTATAAAGTCAGCTTCAGATAATTTTAATATTCCAATTGCAGCTTATAACGTAAGTGGAGAATATGCAATGATAAAATGTGCTTCAGAAAATGGATTATTAAATGAAAAGGAATCGGCACTAGAAATGTTAACTTCAATGAAGAGGGCAGGTGCAAACCTAATAATAACTTACTATGCACTTGAAGCTTGCAAATGGTTAAGTGAAGAGTAGTAAGAAGAAAGATGTGAAAATATGAAGGGTGTAGTTATATCTTCTAATTGTAGTGGTGGAGGGAAAACCACCATTACACTTGGAATAATGAAAGCATTAATGAAACTTGGTTTTGATGTGCAAGGCTATAAAGTAGGACCAGATTATATAGATCCAGCTTTCCATTCCACTATAACTAAGAAGCCATCGAGGAATTTAGATTTATTTTTAATGGGAGAAGATGGGGTAAAGGCTGCATTTTCAAGAGGACATGGAGATATGGCTGTAATAGAAGGTGTAATGGGACTCTTTGATGGAAAGGGAATAGATAGTAGATTTTCTACAGCACATGTAGCAAAAACTCTAGAGCTTCCTATAATCCTTATATTAAGTCCTAAAGCGGCAAGTGCAACTTTAGCAGCTGAAATTCAAGGGCTATTAAATTATTGTGATGAATGGGTAAAAGAACCTAATATAAAGGGAGTTATATTAAATAATATATCTTCTAGCTATTACAATCTTTTAAAGCTCATAATAGAAACACATTGTAATATTAAAGTCTATGGCTATATACCTAAAGATGAAGAAATATCATTAAAGTCAAGACACTTAGGACTTGTTCAATGCAGCGAAGTAGAAGATATTGAATATAAAATTAACAAATGCAGCGAACATATTTTATCCAATGTAAACATGGATGAATTAATTTCTACTTTTAGTGAAGTAAAAAAATATGAAGATAATTTTCATATAGAAAATAAAAATTTAAAAATAGCAGTTGCTAAAGATGAAGCTTTCAGCTTTTATTACACAGAAAATTTAGAACTTCTTAAAGAGGTAGGAGAAATTGTGTACTTTAGTCCATTACATGATAAAAAATTACCTGATGATATTAACCTCTTATACTTAGGAGGAGGGTATCCAGAAGTTTTTATTGAAGAACTTAGTAGTAATACATCAATGCTCAAATCTATAAAAAATGAGTTAGATAATGGATTAAAATGCTATGCAGAGTGTGGAGGACTTATGTATTTAACAGAGTCAATAACCACTTTAGATGGTAAAGAATTTAATACTGTTGGCTTCTTTAAAGGAAAAAGTGTCATGACTACAAGACTTCAAAACTTTGGATATTGCGCTATTAATATAGATGAAAAAAGTCCACTTTTAAAAGACTTGTCAATCAATGCACATGAATTTCATAAATCAAAGGTAGAACTAGATGAAAATTATATATACAGCCTCACAAAAAACAGTTACGATGGTTATGTTAAAAACTGGAATTGTGGATATGTAAAAAATAATACTTTAGGTGCCTATGGACATATTCACTTTTTTGGAAATATAGACTTTTTAAAAGAGTTATTAAAATGAAATTATTCTAAAAAATCTTTGAAAAGGAATGAAGTAGAATGAAAGAATATATAAAAGATCCAATGGGAATAGAGATTAGAAGCTTTGAAATAATTGGAGAGGAAATGGGACCACATAATTTTGATGAAGAGCAGCTTAAAGTAGTTAAAAGAGTAATACATACCACAGCAGATTTTGATTATCAAAACATAATTCATTTTAGTGAAGACGCTATTAAAAAGGCTAAGGATATATTATCTAAGGGAGTGACTATATACACAGATACTAATATGGCACTTTCAGGAATGAGTAAGCCAGCATTAAAAAAACTTAATTGCAATGTAGAGTGTTATGTGGCAAGAGAAGATGTAAGAGATATTGCCAAGGAAAAGAAGATAACTCGTTCTATGGCTGGTGTTGAAAAAGCTGTGGAAGAAGGAGTAGAATTCTTTGTATTTGGAAATGCACCTACAGCAATTTTTAAACTATTAGAATTAGTAGAAGAAGGTAAAGCAAAGCCTAAATTTGTTATAGGTGCTCCAGTAGGATTTGTAGGAGCTAAAGAAAGTAAAGAACTACTAGAAAAGTACGATATTCCAGTGATAACCATTAGAGGAAGAAAAGGTGGAAGTACAGTGGTAGCAGCAATTATGAATGCTATTATGTACATGATGGTTGAAAGATAGTACTAAGAGTGAAGGTGTAAATATGCTAGATTTATATGTAGAAGCAAATGGAAAAAGATTGAGATGTGGGTATACCACTGGTTCCTGTGCAGCAGCAGCTTCTAAAGCAGCAACAATGATGCTTTATGATAAAGAAAAAACACCAATAGATAAAGTTAAAATAGACACTCCTAAGGGAATAGAATTAAACTTAGAGGTTCACGATATTACCTTTGGAGAAGATTATGTGGAGTGTGCAATAATAAAGGATGGCGGAGATGATATCGATGCTACCAATGGGATAAAGATATTTGCTCGCGCTACTAAAAAAGATAATGGGTACTCGCTAAAAGGCGGCACCGGTGTAGGAGTAGTTTGTGGAGAAGGACTTTATATTAAAAAAGGAGAGCCTGCAATAAATCCTGTACCTAGAAAAATGATTGAGAAGGAAGTAACTGAAGTACTTCCTAAAGATTGCGGAGTAGAAATTACTATATTTGTTCCTCGAGGTGAGGAAATTGCAAAAAAAACCTTCAATCCTAGATTAAATATTTTAGGTGGAATTTCAATATTAGGTACTACTGGCATAGTGATGCCAATGTCAGAAGAGGCTTTAACAGAGTCTGTAAAATTGGAAATAAATCAAAAGATAGTAAGTGGAAGTAAAGAGCTCATATTATTATTTGGAAATATGGGTGAAGATATGGCAAACAAACTTAAGCTTAATGTGAAGGATATGGTTATCATTTCTAATTATGTAGGTGTAGCTTTGGATACAATTATTTCCAAGGAAATAGAAAAAATTACCATAGTGGGTCATATAGGTAAGCTTTGCAAGGTGGCTAGTGGAGCATTTAATACTCACAGTAGAGTTTGTGATGTAAGGCTTGAAACATTGGCATTAGAGCTAGCACTTATGGGCTATGATTTAGAACTAGTTAAAAAGGTTTATAATGAAAAAACCACAGAAGGTGCTGTAGAGCTTTTAGGTGATGGTTTTGAAAAGCTTTATGAAAATATAGGTAAGAAGGTTATAAATAGAATTAAGATTTATAGCTATGATAAGTTGGAAGTAGATGCAATTATGTATTCTATGAAGAGAGGAATACTTTATAATTCCTTAGAAGAAAAGGAGAGATAATTATGGTTTATATTGTAGGGCTTGGACCTGGTCATAAGGATTATATTCTTCCTATAGCTGATAAAACTATGGAGAACTCTGATATAGTAGTAGGATTTGGAAGAGCTATTAAAAGCATAGACCATATAAAAACTCCTAAACTAGAATTTAAAAGTATAGTATCAATTATAGACTATCTTAGTGAAAATAAAGATAAAAACATATCTATAATAGCTTCTGGAGATCCTGGCTTTTATGGTATTACCGAATATATAAAGAAAAATTATGATGGTGAAATAAAAGTGATCCCAGGAATAAGTTCTTTTCAATACTTTGTAGCTAAGTTAAATCAGTCATGGAATAATGTTCATTTAGGAAGTATGCATGGAAGAGAAGAAGACTTTTTAGGAAATATTTCTAAGCACTCACAGGTAATATTTTTGACAGATAATAAGAATTCTCCAAGTGAGCTTTGTAGAATTCTTTATGAAAACAACATAAATTGTGATGTTTATGTTGGGGAAAATCTATCCTATGAAGATGAAATAATATCCTTTGGAAGTCCAGAAGAACTTATGAAATATAACTTTGGAAAGCTAGCAGTTATGTACATAAAGCTAAAGTAATGGAGTTGAAGTAGATGAAATTTATTAAAGATGAAGAATTTATTCGTGGAAATTGTCCAATGACTAAAGAAGAAGTAAGAATTTTAAGCTTATCTAAATTAGAATTAGAGGAGAATTCAAGAGTTCTTGATATAGGTGCAGGTACAGGCTCTGTTACTATACAAATGAGTAAAATTTGTAATAGTGGTGAAGTTGTTGCAGTAGAAATGGACGAAGAAGCAATAGAAGTTATTAAAAAGAATATAGAAAAATTTGAAGCAAATAATGTAACTTTAGTGGAAAGTGAAGCCTATGAGGCAGTAAATAACATAAAGGGAGAATTTGATGGAATTTTTATCGGTGGCAGCGGTGGAAATATAGATAAAATAATCTATGAATATGGAAAAATGCTTAAACCACAGGGAAAAATGGTGTTGAATTTTATAACTATAAGTAATTTATATAAGGCAATGGAAGCCTTAAAAGAAAATGGATATAAAGTTGAGGTAAGCCAAATAGCAGTAGCAAGAGGAAGAGGAAATAGTTGCATGCTCATGGCAAATAACCCTATATTCATAATTTGTGGCGAAAAGATTAGCTAATTTGAAATTAACGGAGGATTTAAATATATGAAGAAACAAGGAACTTTATATGGTGTTGGAGTTGGACCAGGAGGAGAAGAATTACTTACTTTAAAAGCTGTAAAAGTAATAGAAAGCTGTGATGTTATCATAGCACCAAGTGCAAAATCTGGTGGAGTTAGTATCGCTTATGAAACGGCAAAAAACTTTATAAAAGACAGCCAGGAAGTTGTTATTAGTCATTTCCCAATGGGAAAACCAGATAAAGAAGAAAAGGTTTATGATGCATTTAAAACTATAGAAGGATATTTAAAAGATGGTAAGGATGTTGCTTTCTTAACCATAGGAGATGCTTTTGTTTATAGTACTTATATATACTTATTAAAATATATAAAAGAACAAAATTATAAGACTGAAACTGTTCCAGGAATAACTTCTTTCTGTGCCAGTGCAAGTATTGCAGATAGAATATTAGTAATAGGAGATGAACCATTATTAATAGTTCCAGGAAGTAGAATTGATTCTATAAAAGATGAAAAATATGTGGTTATTATGAAATTCTATAATCAAGAAGAAAAAGTATTAGATTTCTTAGATGAAAGAGGCTTTGACTATGTATGTGTTCAAAGAGCATATAGAGAAGGTGAAAAAGTACTGTCTACTAGGGAAGAAATTTTAAATGAAAAAGATTATATGTCATTAATAATTGCTCATAGAAATAGCGAGATATAGTATGGAGGAAACAAATATGGAAAATATAGTTTATTTTATAGGTGCTGGTCCAGGAGACCCAGATTTAATAACAGTAAAGGGAAGAAAAGTATTAGAAGAAGCAGATGTAATAATTTTTGCTGGTTCACTAGTTAGTCCTGCACATTTTGAATATTGTAAAAAGGATGTAGAAATACATAATTCAGCTTCAATGACTTTAGATGAAGTTATTGCAGTGATGAAAAGAGCCCATAGTGAAGATAAGAAAATTGTTAGACTTCATACTGGAGATCCTGCTATTTATGGAGCAATTAAAGAGCAAATGGATGAACTTGATAAATTAAACATAGGTTATAAAGTAATTCCAGGAGTTAGTTCTTTTACTGCAGCAGCAGCAAGCATTAAAAAGGAGTTTACTCTTCCAAGTGTTTCTCAAACAGTAATACTTACTAGAATGGAAGGAAGAACACCAGTTCCTGAGAAAGAAGACTTAGAGAGACTTGCTAGTATAGGTGCATCAATGGCGTTATTCTTATCTGTAGGTATGATTGATAAAGTAACTGAAAAGCTAAGACGTGGTTATGGAAGAAATGTACCTGTAGCTGTAATACAAAGAGCTACTTGGGGTGATGAGAAATATGTTATTGGAACATTAGATGATATTGCAGAAAAAGTTAAAGAAGCAAATATAACAAAAACTGCACAAATATTAGTAGGAGATTTCATAGATAGTGAATATGAAAAAAGCTTATTATATGATGCAGGCTTCACTCATGAATATAGAAAGGCAAAAGATGAAAATAGCAATAATTAGTGTTACTAATAGTGGAGATAGAGCATCACAAGCTTTAAAAGAAGACCTTGAAGCCAATCATAAATATAGTTGTCATATATACACTAAAGATGAGGTTAAGACTTTAACTTTAAATAAAATATGTAGTGAAGCTATGGAGAATTTTCAAGGGATTATATTTATTAGTTCCACAGGGATTGCAGTAAGAGGAATTGCACCTTTTATCAAAAGTAAAGACAAAGACCCAGCAGTGGTAGTAGTAGATAATTCAGTAAAATATGCTATAAGTCTTTTAAGTGGTCACTTAGGCGGAGCCAATACTCTTACAGAGGAAGTGGGCCATATACTTAAATGTATGCCTATAATTACTACTGCTACTGATGGATTAAAAATAGAAGGTCCAGATATGGTGGCGAAAAATAATAATTTAATTATTGACAATTTGAAAGATGCTAAGGATATAGCAGCGCTTTTAGTAGAAGGAAAAAAAGTTGCTTTTATAGACGAAAAATCTTTAATAAACATACCAAAAGGATATGTTGAAGAGAAAAATCAAGCTGATGGAGCAGTATATGTAACTCATAAGTTAGAAGTTGAGAATACTACTCATAAAACTTTAAAGCTTATAAGAAGGGATATTGTACTTGGTATTGGCTGCAGAAAAGATTATGATATAAATTCTATGGAGCAAAGTGTAATGCAGGCATTAAGAGAAAATAATATTGATTTTCGAAGTGTTAAAAAAATTGCTACAGTAGAAATTAAAGCAAAAGAAAAAGCGATTTTATCTCTTAGAGATAAGCTAAGCTGCGAATTAGAGATTTTTACAATTGAAGAAATTAAGAAAGTTGAAGATAAATATGAAGGCAGTGATTTTGTACGAAAAACACTAGGAATAGGCTCTGTGTGTGAGCCTTCTGTAGAACTTAGTGGAGGAAAGATCATAAAAAACAAAATGAAATTAAATGGGATGACACTTAGTATTGGAGTGTTATAAAGTAGGAGGAAATAATATGGGTAAATTATACGTAGTTGGAATTGGACCGGGTGGACTTGACCATATGACAGTGAGAGCAAAAGAAGTAATAGAAAATTGTGACATAGTAGTTGGATATACTAAATATCTTGAAATGATTAAGCCTCTTATAGAAAATAAAGAAGTGTTTTCTACTGGAATGCGTGGAGAAGAAGAAAGATGTAGAAAAGCATTAGAGTTATCTAGAGATAAGGATGTAGCAGTTGTAAGTACAGGAGATGCTGGAATATATGGAATGGCTGGTCTTATACTTCAAATGGCAGAAGGTGAAGAAGTTGAAATTGTACCAGGAGTTACAGCTTCAAGTGCTGCAGCTTCTATAGTTGGTGCACCATTAATGCATGATAATTGTAACATTAGCTTAAGTGATTTATTAACACCATACGAACTAATAAAGAAAAGAATTCGTCTTGCAGCAGAAGGAGAATTTATCATATCTCTTTATAATCCCAAAAGTAATGGAAGACCTCATTACTTAAGAGAAGCTATTGAAACTGTAAAGGAATTTAGAAGTGGAAATGTGCCAGTAGCAGTAGTTAAGCATGCATTAAGAGAAGGACAAGAAGTTCATCTATATACATTAGAAAATTTTGATGATAGTAAAGTAGATATGTTCTCTATAGTAATCATAGGAAATAGTAATAGCTTTATTAAAGATAATAAATTTATAACTCCAAGAGGATATAAATTATAAGGAGCGACAATTGTGATAGCATTAATTTTAGGAACAAGCGAAGGAAAAGTTATAGTAGAAAATTTAAACAAATATACCGATGATTTATTACTGTCTGTTGCTAGTTCATATGGTGGAAGTCTTTTAGAAAATTATAAATACAAAATTTTAAATGATAAGCCATTAACGAAAGATGAACTTAAGGAAATGCTGAAGGTCAATGGTGTAAAATTATTAATAGATGCATCTCATCCTTACGCAGTAGAAATAACTTATAATGCTTTAGAAATTTGTAACGATTTAAATATTAATTATATTAGATATGAAAGAGCCTCTATTGTAGATAAATATACAAATTCACCTAATATAGTGGAAGTGGAAAACTATGAGGAATTAGATAAAGTGTTAAAAAATATAGATGGAACTATATTAAACACTACAGGAAGTAGAAATATCAATAAAATATTAGATTTAAATTTAAATAATAGAATAATTCATAGAGTACTGCCAACCCTTAAAGTAATGTCAGAGTGTGAAGAATTAGGTGTTAAGGTAGAGGATATTATTGCAATGAAGGGACCTTTCTCTAAGGAACTGAATTTGTGTTTCATAAGTGAGTTTGATGCTAAAGCTATGCTTCTTAAAGACAGCGGCATAGTTGGAGGAACTCTAGAAAAATTAGAAGCTGTTATGGAAAGCAATATCTATGGAATTGTTATTGGCAGAAAGAAGATAAACTATCCAATAGCTTTTAGTGATGATAAAGAATTGTTAAATTATTTAATTGAAAAGAAGTTTATTTAAGAAAATTCTTTTCTAGGGTAGCTGAAACAATGCACAATTATCTCTAATTGTTTATAAAAAGTATAGGAAGAAGTTTATAATTGTGCATTGGAAGCTGTGAATTGTATATTAACGATGGAGGTATTTATGAAAGTAAAAAAAATAGTTTTAATAGGGCTTTTTATAGCATTAAGTGCAATTGGGGCTAATATTAAAGTTTTTCAAACAGTAGCATTTGATTCAATGCCAGGATTTTTAGCAGCAATTATACTAGGACCATTAGCAGGGGCAGCGGTTGGTGCAATAGGTCATCTTATAACTTCAACTATCAGTGGATTTCCAATGTCATTACCAGTTCATTTAGTTATATGTATAGACATGGCATTAACTATGTATTTCTTTGGAATAACTTATAAAGTTTTAAGAAAAAGAGGAGAACTAATATCAAATATATCTTCTGCTATAGTAGGAGCCTTAATCAATGGACCTATATCCGTTTTTATGTTATTAATATTGAATAAATTTATGACATTTATGCCAAGTGAAGTTTTGATAGGTATGATACCTGTTTTAACAATGGTGGCTGCAGTTAATATTATAATTGTGCTTATTGTAAATAAGTTTATACCAGAGAATTATAAAACTAATTAGTAATTGGGAATATATATAGTCAAGAGCTGTAGTTAATTTTCAGTTTGATAGGAGTCTACAATAATTTTTGAAATACAATTTTAAGGAGAATGAGTATATGAATAAAAAGGGCATATTAGTTGTAAGCTTTGGAACGAGCTATGAACATCCGCTTAAAAGCTGTATAGAAGCTACAGAAAATTATATAAGGAATAGTTTTAAGGAGTTTGAAATTAGAAGAGCTTTTACTTCTAATATGATAATAAAGAAGCTTAAAAGTAGAGATAATCTTCACGTAGACACAGTAGGAGAAGCACTTTTAAAGATGCGTGAAGAAGGATTTAATGAGGTTTATGTCCAACCATTACATATAATATATGGAGAAGAATATGATAAGATTAAATCTTCTATAGACAAATATAGAGAAGAAAAGGCCTTTGAAAAAATAGAGCTTGGAAGACCATTACTTTATAAAAATGAAGATTATTTTGAGGCTGTTGAAGCTTTAAAATCTCAGATTCCAGAATTAAATAAAAATTCTGCAGTAGTGTTAATGGGACATGGAACTGAGCATCATGCAAACTCATGTTATTTTCAATTTGAATACGTTGCTCGTAAAATGGATTTAGAAAATGTCTACATGGCAACAGTAGAAGGATATCCAGAAATAGAGCATATAATCCCAGAATTAAAGGCAAAAAATATAGAGGAAATAACCCTAATGCCATTTATGTTAGTAGCTGGAGACCATGCCCAAAACGATATGGCATCTGATGAGGAAGATTCATGGAAATCTATATTAGAAGGTGAAGGCTTTAAAATAAACACTTACCTTAAAGGATTAGGGGAGAATAATAAATTCCAAAGCATATATGTTAAGCATTTAGAAGATATAATGGAATAGTATAAAAGACTCAATGATTAAAATAAAGTTATTGAGTCTTTATTTAATTATTTAAATGTACAGGGAAAAGCTATAGGCTAAAAACAGCATAAATTAATTTTATTTTAAACAAAAATAGAAATATTACTATAAAATAAAGGTAAAACTTAAGGTATACATATAATCAAAACTAAAAATTAAAGGAGAGACTAAAGATATGAATTCAATAGTATGTATGGGAGATAGTCTTACATATGGATATGGGGTTAGTGCTAAAAGTAGTTGGGTTGAGTTATTAAGGAATAGATTAGGGAATGTTAAGGTGATAAATGCAGGAGTAAATGGAGATACAACCATCGGTATGGTTAACAGGTTTACGGAGGATGTAGTATATAATAATCCAGACATTGTTATTATCCTAGGTGGAACTAATGATTTTTTAACAAATAAAAGTGCAGAAAATGCTCTTAAAAATATAAATATAATGGTTAAAGAGGCAATAGAAAATAATATTGTACCAATAGTTTTATCACCACTGAAAGTAATAGGAGACTTAGCTTTAGAATGTTGGGATAGCTGTGACTACAGCAAAGTAAACTCTTTAATAGAGCAGCTTGGAGATATTCTTAACAAGTTTTGCTCTAATGAAAATATTCCCTTTATAAATTTAAATGATATTTTTGATAAAATAGAAGAGAATAGGTATTTATATACTGATGGAATTCATCTTAGTGAAGAAGGGAATAAACTATTATTTGAAGTAGTAGCTAATGTAATTAGAGAATAACTTTTTGTTAATAAATCACTATTTTCATAAAGAGATAATACTCTTTAAAGCCCATTAATATAATATAGTTAGGATATTAATGAAATTTATTGGAGGATTTTATGAGTGATAGGAACTTGAAAAATAGTGAGTATTTAACTACCAATCAAGGAGTGGATATAACCAATAACCAAAGTTCATTAACTGTTGGAGAGAGGGGACCTGTTTTACTTCAAGATGTGGAGTTAATTGAAAAGTTAGCTAGTTTTGATAGAGAGAGAATTCCTGAGAGGGTGGTACATGCTAAAGGAGCTGGAGCTCATGGTCATTTTACGCTTTGTAACTCTATGGAAAAATATACAAGAGCTAAATTTCTAAATGAGGTAAACAAGGAAATACCAGTGTTTGTACGTTTTTCCACAGTTATAGGTTCAAAAGGTTCTGCAGATACTTTACGTGATCCAAGAGGATTTGCTGTAAAGTTTTATACAGAACAGGGGAACTATGATTTAGTAGGAAATAACTTACCAATATTTTTTATAAGAGATGCTATGAAATTTCCAGATATGATTCATGCTTTTAAGCCTTCACCAGACACTAATATACCAGATTCAAATAGATTTTGGGACTTTATATCTAATACACCAGAAGCTACCCATATGGTTACATGGCTTTTTTCAGATAGAGGGACGATTAAAAGCTATAGAACTATGGAAGGTTTCGGTGTAAATACTTATATATGGCTGAATGAAAAGGAGAAAAGGGTTTATGTAAAATATCATTGGAAACCTATATTAGGAATTAAAACTATTACAAGACAGGAATCTGAAATATTAGCAGGATTAGATCCAGATGTGGCAACAAGAGATTTATATGATACGCTCAATGGAGGAAAAACTGTTGATTATGATCTTTTTGTACAAATTATGGATATTGAAGATGAATTGAAACAAGAGTTTGATCCTTTAGATGCCACAAAAATCTGGCCTGAAAAGACATTCCCGCTTATAAAAGTAGGAAAACTTACTTTGACTACAGCACCTAAAAATTTTTTTGCTGAAGCTGAACAAGCGGCTTTTTGTCCTGCAAATTTAATAGATGGTATTGAAGCTTCCGCAGACAAACTTTTACAAGGAAGATTATTTTCATATTCTGATACTCAACGTCATAGAATAGGTGCCAATTTTGCTCAATTACCAATAAATAGACCTCAAGTGCCAGTTATAAATAATCAGCAAGATGGAAATATGAGATACTTCGCAAATTGTGGAAAAGTTAATTATGAACCAAACACATTAAATTGTGGAAAACCGAGAGAAGCACCATCATTACCATCAAAACCGCAATATATATGTGGCAATATTGAAAAGAGAAAAATAAAGCTAACAAACGATTTCCAGCAAGCAGGAGAAAAATATCGTTCCTATGACAAAGAAGAGAAAGATCATTTAATAGACAATTTGGTAAATGACTTATGGAGTGTAGAGGAAAAAATTCAACTAAAAGTCATAGAGTATTTAACTAAAGCAGATAGAGAATATGGAGAAAGAGTAAGAAAAGGTCTTAAAATTAAATAATTATAGATAAGTTATATTAAAAAAATTACTATTTAGTATTGTAATATATTTAATTGTTTATTAAGCTTTTTATACGTTAATTTCTTTTATAGTCTTTATAAGAACATTAATATTTACTAAATGCGGAATGTGAAATCTCAGCTACTGGTTAAATAAAGCGGCCACTTAAACTTAAAGATAAATTAAGATGGCCACTTTTCTATAGATGTAGTATCATGTATAGAAAGATATAATAACATATTTACACATTGATTATTTGCGAGTAATATATGGATTGTAGAGACTATAATATAATTTAAAGCTATATATGGCTCCTTGGTCAAGCGGTTAAGACACCACCCTTTCACGGTGGTAACAGGGGTTCGATTCCCCTAGGAGTCACCATATTCAAATAAGATGGTTTACAGAAATGTTAACCATCTTATTTTTTTATCGAATTATAATATATGTATCCTTGTAGCGGCGAACAGTGTTCGCCATAAATTTTGCACTATATCTAAATATCAACTTAAGATTTTAATAAAAAATACTTAAAAGCATTGATATAATTATGATGATTAATTTGATAATACCAGAGATGCAAAGTAAAACTACTGAGCACTGCTTGCCTCTACGATATTATAAATAATAGAATGGATGAAAAATATGCTACAAAGGAAAGTAACTATTAAATTTAAGAAATTATAGACAGTTTATGTTATTTATAAAGTTATACAATATTATTTTTTAGATATTATTATTTTATATAATGACTTAAATTGAATATTTTGCGTAGTAAATGATAAAGATGTTCTTCCTAATACAATAGTTTCATGAAAATTAAATAATGAGGTATTTACACTATATGTTATAATTTTAGGTAAAATAAATGTTAATTATATTTTTTATATAAGGAGGAATTAAAATGGAATATTTTCATGTTGATGTTTTTAGCAATGAAATTTTATCTGGCAATGGATTAACTGTTGTTTTTTGTAATGAGGAATTAGAAGATAATCTTATGTTGAAATTAACACAAGAGTTTAAGCAATTTGAAACAATTTTTGTGAGAAGAATAGATGATAGTATATTTAATGCAAGAATTTTTACAGTAGATGAAGAATTGGATTTTGCGGGGCATCCTATTTTGGGAGCAGCTGCTACTATTCATAGTCATATTTTTAGAAATGAAGAAGATATAGCGATTACATTTCAATTAAATCAAAAAACAATTATAGTTAATTCAAAAAAGATAGAGGGGTATTATGAAGTACAAATGAATCAAGGAAAAGCCGAATTCCTCTGTGAAGTTTCAAAAGAGAAGAGAAATAAATATGTACATGCATTGAACTTGTCAGAAGAGAATTTAAGCGAAGAATTTCCTATGGAAGTTGTATCAACAGGATTACCATACTTATTAGTACCATTAACTTCAGGAATAGAGAGTGCAAAAATAATTAGTTCTAAATTTGAAGAAATGTTAAAAGAAGTAGGTGCTAAATTTGCTTATATATTTGATGTGAATTATATAGAAGGACGGACCTGGGATAATCAAGGAAACGTTGAGGATGTTGCAACAGGAAGTGCAGCTGGACCATTAGGTGCATATTTATATAAGCATAATATTTTTAATGTAGGTCATGAGATTATAATAAATCAAGGAAGATTTGTTGGCAGACCTAGTAAAATTAAGGTTTCTATGAGCATTTCTGAAAAAGAAATATTAGTGTCGGGAGAGGTAGCTATTTTGGCAAAGGGAACTATTTTGCTATAATAATAAACGTAAAAAATCGCATTATTCAAGAGATTGAATTTGCGATTTTTTATTGCGCAATCCAAATATAAGGCGGATTAAAATTGAAATATGTTCTTTGAAAATTAAATAATGTGGCATTTACAAAATGTGTTATAATTGTATTATAATTAAAATTGCAAATTGTTTATATTATATAAACTTTGAATCTGTTAAGTAGTTAT
>NZ_DKLM01000101.1:13705-17489 GCF_002455975.1 Clostridium sp. UBA6640 | reverse complement strand
TATGTGCGCCCAGCATGGGCGTAATCTTAAGGGTGAAAGTCCCTAACACGACCTAGTAGTGGTAAGTGTATAGCTTAAGACAAGGGTGTCCACCGTGAGGTGGAATCTGAAGGAAGTCGGCGGCAAATCTCTGGTCTGACGGACAGAAATCACATATAAGGCAGGACCTATGGGTAAGATTGCATAACAAATCGAAGCCCTATAACTACTCGAAAATAGGTAATGTAAATGTGGCAGATAGATGGAGAGAAAGATTATGCTCTTACCTGGGGAGGTCTTAGATGTAAATTGTGGAAATGAATTTTGAAACAATAACCTATGTAGTGATACATAGCTGAAATCTAAGAAGTCAGCAGATGTCATAGTAATCTCGTTAATCGCGATAGCGGGGTGAAGGACTGAACGATAGGAGGTTTTGAAACTTTGAAAAACACAAAGAAGTGTGATGAAAGCAGACAACTTCATAAAGAAGGTTACCTAAGGAAGAATAGAGTGGAACTCCAAAGAAATGTAGGAGCGCCTAATACTTCATTGACGTTAGAAAAGAAACAAAACGCTGAAATTAAGTATGCCAATGGATTGTTAGAGAGGATTATAGATAGAAATAATCTTAACCTAGCGTTTAAGAGAGTGAAATCTAATAAAGGTAGTCATGGAATTGACGGTATGAAAGTAGATGAACTTCTACAATATCTAAAAGAAAATGGCGATAGCCTTCGACAATCATTATTGGACGGAAGTTATAAACCAAATCCAGTACGACGTGTAGAAATACCAAAGCCAGATGGCAAGAAACGTCCACTAGGAATTCCAACGGCAGTTGACCGCGTGATACAACAAGCCATTGCACAAGTTTTAAGTCCGATATTTGAAGAAACTTTTTCGGAGAATAGTTACGGATTTAGACCTAATAGAAATGCTCACCAAGCAATTCTAAAATGTAAAGAGCATATGGATAATGGATACAAATGGGCTGTGGATATAGACTTAGAGAAATACTTTGATACTGTAAATCATGATAAGCTAATAGGTTTAATTTATAAAGAAGTTAAAGATATTAGGGTAATTTCGCTTATAAGAAAATATCTACAAGCAGGTGTGTTGATACATGGAGTAATAAATACTACTGAAAAGGGTGTTCCACAAGGAGGAAACCTATCACCACTGCTTAGTAACATTATGTTAAATGAACTAGATACAGAGTTAGAAAAGCGAGGACTAAACTTTTGTAGATATGCTGATGATTGTAATATATATGTGAAATCAAGAAAAGCGGCAATAAGAATAATGGAAAGTATCACTAAGTTCATAGAAGAGAATTTAAAACTCAAAGTGAATAAAGAGAAAAGTAAGGTCGACAGACCATGGAAGTTAAAATATTTAGGATTCTCATTCTATAATAAGAAAGGTGAAATGGGAGTAAGAGTACATGATAAATCTGTTAAAAAACTAAAAGCTACGCTTAAGGAGATTACTGGAAGAAGTAATGCGATGAGCATGGAGAATCGGGCAGTTAAATTAAAACAAGTAATAACTGGTTGGATTAATTATTTTAAAATAGCAGATTTAAAGGCTACTTTAAAAGAGATGGATAAATGGCTAAGACGAAGGCTACGCCTATGCTACTGGAAACAGTGGAAGAAAATCAAAACCAAACATGATAATTTAATTAAGTTAGGGTTAGATAGTTTCAAGGCATTGGAGTATGCAAACACAAGAAAAGGCTATTGGAGAATTTCCCAAAGCCCTATCTTAACAAGAACATTATCCAATAAATATCTAAAAGAACAAGGGTTTATAACATTAACCGAAAGTTATTTAAGATTTAGGTAATTCTTATTGAACCGCCGTGTACCGAACGGTACGCACGGTGGTGTGAGAGGTCGGTAGATAAAACAATTATCTACCTCCTACTCGATTGATATGATGTAGAACTTTTTTATATTATAATCTTTCTAAATTTAAAGCTTCAAATTCTGCAATTTTTTCATTTTCAGCTACTGATTTTCTAGTAGCTTGGCTATTTTGTTTTGTGAAAGTTGCCTTTGTTGCTAGCGGTGGAAGAACTGTTCCAGCACCGCCTATACATCCACCTTCGCACATCATACCTTCTATGAAATTTCCTGGTAATCGGCCAACCTTGGCTAATGACATAGCCTTCTTAATTTCCATAGGTCCACTAACTTTTACAGGTTTAAATTCTACATTCACATTTTGACTATCAATATAATTTTCTATAGCAGCAGTTAATCCACCAGCAGCGGCAAAACCTCTACCATAAATTGAAGCACCATCTACATTGGAGTCCTCACATTTCTCAGGATCCATATCAAATGCATCTAATAGTGCAGATAATTCTTCAAAAGTTAAAGCATAATCTATAACATCCTTTATAGGTTCTCTTCTTATTTCTGACTTTTTAGCAGTACATGGTCCTATAAATACTATTTTAGCTTCACTATCTAGAGACTTTATATATCTACCAGTAGCTATCATAGGCGAAACTGTTGTAGATATATGAGCTGTCTCAGTAGGAAATTTTTTTTCGATATAACTAAAGAAGCCGGGACAGCAAGAGTTGGCCATATATTTATCACCATTCTCCATTTTATGAATAAACTCTTTACTTTCATGAGCAGTTACTACATCTGCTCCACAAGCAGCCTCATACATCTCTATAAATCCTATGTTTTGAAGAGCAGTCCTTATTTGGCCCATTGATACTTTGGGACCAAATTGTCCTGCAATTGCTGGAGCAACAATAGCATACATTTTCTCACCATGAGATATTCTTCTTGCCACAGGTTCAATTAGACTTTTATCGGAGATAGCACCAAAAGGACATGCAGTCATGCAGGCACCACATTGAATACAATCTTCATTTTTGATCATAGCTTGTCTATCTGTTGCTACAGAAAGTGCACCTGTAGGGCAAACTATCTTACATGGCCTTAAGACCTCGGAAATAGCTTCATAAGGGCATTGTTTTTTGCAAAGACCGCATTCTTTGCAAAGTTCTTGATTTATATAAGCTTTTCCAGCTACTCGAACCATAGCTTTAGTAGGGCAGACTTCCATACATTTATGTGCAATACATCCTCTACAGGCTTCAGTTACAGTAAATTTGTTAATAGGGCATTTATCACAAGCCGCCTCTATAACATATATAATTTGATCATCATTTTTTATGTCTACAAGATCATCAAGGCTTTCACCAGAAGGTAAATAACCTGCAGCTAGTTTAGCTCTTTGTCCTACAATAGCTCTTTCTTTATAGATACAGCATCTATACTGAGGTTTATCTTTATCCACTATACATTCGTGAATTTTTTCTAGTTTTTTAAGTGTTAATTCGTCATTTTTTGCCAAAATGGCAATGCTTTTTAAAACATCATGTTTAACTTTTTTTAACTGTGTTTCAAAAATAAACATATACCTAATCCCCTTTAAATAATTTTATACCCATATAGTTTTAGTAATGAGGATTTTATCCCCAAAATTTCTAGATATATTATAACACAAAGTCGTTAAAAAAATAACAAAATTTGAATGAAAAAAATCTAGAGTTGACGGAAATTTTCCATTTTTATGAACTGTTCAGTTAAAGCATAAAACAAGTAATAAAACTTGAAGGATAATACAATGCAAGGCGAGAATAGAGGTAATTTATGACGAATCATTGTTATAAGTTTTTTTATAATTAAAAAAGTAGTACAATATAGGGAACAATATGAAAACTTAATATATGCTCTGGAAAATAAGCTTTCTATAAAAATAGCTTAAA
>NZ_DKLM01000101.1:8997-13575 GCF_002455975.1 Clostridium sp. UBA6640 | reverse complement strand
ATGTATAAGTTGAATTTTCATTGTGGAACCCTATGCAGATATACTAGTTGCAAAGTTAGCCTATATATCAAAACAATTATTATATTAATTTTAAAGTTATAGATACCCAATTAACAATTTAAGGTAATATATAATTAACAATTTGAAAAATTTCATGATAGTAGTGTATGTTGCAAAATCTTTTACAATATTATTCACATAAATTATAATGTAATTAAAGTTAGAAATTGTGAAAAAATAAATTCTAACTTATTTTATATGTACTAAGGTAGAAGATTCATTGACAATAAAGCTATCAATGGAACTTATGAGCCTGTACAGAAAAAATATTTATAGTATTTTTGAATGATTGTTTTAAAGAGTTTATTATAAAAATTAAAGTAGTTTATATAGATTGAATACTAAAATTGGAGGGTTTAGATTTGAGCAGTAATAAAAAAGTAGAGCAGATATTTACTTATTTGCATAGTATTAAGAATATCAATGATAAGCGAATAAGAAATATAAATGAATATGAGGAAGTATTTTTTGAATCTCATATATTAGACATAGATGGCTGTGATGTTGTAAGTAGTGAAAGTAGGGATGAATGGCTAGAAATAAATAAAAATGTTAAGGATATATACAATAAATTTTCTAAAATATATTTAAAGCTACAGAAAAATAGCGAAAATTTAGAAGTTATATATGCTCATGGATTATTAATTGGACAAGTAGAAGATGTTAAAATAATGCATCCTATTTTTACTACAAAAATGGATTTAAGTTTTGACGATAAAAATAGTGTGTTCTCATTAAAACCTTATAATAACATAACTAATATAGAACTCGATGTTTTAAGTGGTTTTGAGTCTTTTCCGTTACCAAAAATAATTGAAGCCACTTCAGAAATAAAGTCTTTAGGGATAGATGCTAGAAATAAAGATGAAGTAACTGCAGCAATTGATAAAATCATAGATATTCTAGATATACAAAGCAAAAGTAATGATTATAGGAAGTTAGATTCTTTATTAGATATGGAAGAAAATAGAGATATGATTTTCTATGATGAACCTGTAATCATTTTTAGAAAAGTGGATACAAGACTATGGAATATGGAATTAAACTCTATGCTTGAAGAAATAAGAAAGGGTTATAAAATTCCTAAGACTATAGAAGCGCTAGTTAATAATGAAAGACTTGAAGTAGATGAGATTGCAGCAGAAAAATGGAGAGAAATAGGGGAAGATTTATTATTTCCACTACCATATAATGAAGATCAAAAAGAGATAACAAAGAGATTATCAGAAAATTTCGGAGTAGTAGTACAAGGGCCTCCAGGTACAGGCAAAAGTCATACTATAGTAAATTTAATTTGCCATCTTCTAGCTCATGGTAAGAGGGTATTAGTTACAAGTCAAACAGATAGAGCACTTAGGGTATTAAACAATAAGATACCTGAAGAAATTCGTTCTCTTTGTATGAGTATATTAGGTGATGATGCAAAGGCTATGGAAGATTTGGATGATGCAGTACGAAAAATTACTGAAAATTTATCTTTGGATACTGTAGAACTTAAAAAACAATTCAAATTCCTAAAGTTTAAATTAAAACAGTGTAAGGATAATCAAGATATATTTCATGAAAGTTTAAGAAAGATAGAGTATAGCGAGAATCATAATGTTACTTATAATAATGAAAGCTATAGTTTAATGGATATGGCAAAGTACATAAGAGAAAATAGCAAAGAACTAAGCTATATAGATGATAGCCTTTCTATAAAGGGCAAATCGCCTTTAACTAATGAAGAGTTTGAAGAATTTCTAGATCTATTAGAGATATATTCTTTAATAGAGGTAGAGATTTATGAAAATACTAAAGAATACACAGATAAACTTCCTGAATTAATAGAGCTGGTAGAAAAAATAGATGAATATAGGGAACTTTTAAGTGATATTTATATTCATAGAAAAGTTGTAAGTCAGTGGAGCGATAAGGAAATTACTAGTTATTCTAATAATCATTTATTAAATCTATTAGATGAAGCATATAAAAATATAGAAGAAATTGAAAATACCTATGTTTATACTATAATGAAAAATTATTATTGTAGTAAAGTGAAAGGCGATGTATGGACAGAATTTATAGAGCACTGTGGGGATACTTTAAAAGAAATTTCAAAATTAAAAAGTGAGCTTAATAAGCATAAAATCCAATTTCCTGAAAATGTTGATATGAATAATTTTAAAAAGGATTTTGAAATAGTGGACAAGGTACTTAGAGAAAAAGGTAAGATAGGTACTATTTTCAAATTACTTCATGGAAATGTTAAATATATATTAGAGAGTGTAAAGATTGATTATGAACCTATATCTACATTGGAACATGCTGAAGTTATAAATAATTATATGAAGTTATACAAATTAGAGCGCGATCTTAAAAATTATTACAATAATACTATGAAAGAGTATGGAGGAAGACTAGTAACTCCTGCTGATGGGAATTTTAGTAATATTATAGAAGATACTATAGAGACGATAACTATGGTAATTGAATGGGAAAATAATTATAAAGATAAAATTTTAGGGCTACTTAAGACCAAGCATTTTAATAGAGAAATAAATTTCTATGAAAAGGAAAGTTATAGCTATATTAAAGAATCCCTTCTTAGCTTAAAGGCGATTAAAGAATTTGAGGATTTAGCAGAGTATTTAGACGATAATATTAAAACATTAAGAAAATATGATTGTTTTGAGGAACTTGCAGATAAAGTAGAAGAGAGTAATAGTAGCTTTGTTTTAAAATATTATGAGCGCATAAATTATTTAAATAAAAGTTCTCAAGATATAGAGAAGCTAATCAAATTTAGAGATATACTTATGGATAGTTGTCCTAAATTTACAAAATACATTTTAGTTCATCAAAGAGAAACTTTAAAGCTAAACTTTAAAAACTTNNACTTTGAAGGTGCTTTTAAATATAAAGTATGGAATGATTATATAACTACAGAACTTGGTGTTGATATTAAGAGCTTAGAAAGAGCGCTTTATGAAGAAAAGGCAATTGAAGATAAGCTAGTTAAAGAGATAGTTTGTAAGCAAAGTTGGTATAATCAAATATTGAGAACTACTGAGTTACAGAAGAGAAGTTTGTTTACTTGGATGGAAGCTATAAAAAGAATAGGCAAGGGTACTGGGACTCAAGCAGTTAAATATAGAAAAATTGCTCAAAGAGAAATGGAAAATTGTAAAGATGTTATCCCTGTATGGATAATGCCTATAAATAGAGTCATTGAGAACTTAAAGATAAATGAAAATTTATTTGATGTTATAATAGTAGATGAAAGTAGTCAAAGTGATATTACTGCATTAACTGCATTGATGAGAGCAGAAAGGGCAGTAATAGTTGGCGATGAGAAACAGATAAGTCCAGAAGCAATAGGTAAGGATAGTTCAATGGTGGAAAAGTTAATTGAAACTCATCTTGAAGGAATTCCACATGCAGAGTGGTTTGATTTAAAAACAAGTTTATATAATACAGCATTAAGAATTTTTCCTAACAGACTAATTTTAAAGGAGCATTTTAGAAGTGTTGATGAAATCATAGGATTTAGCAATAAACTATGCTATTCTAATGAAATTGTACCTCTAAGATGTGGCAAAAATGATAATCCATTAGATAAGCCTATAGTTACTGTTAAAGTAGAAGAAGCTTTTAGAGATGAAAATAAGACCATAAATATAAAAGAAGCCTATGCTGTAGTAGATAAGATTATTGAATGCTGTAATGATTCTAAATATGAAAATATGACTATGGGAGTAGTATCTCTTTTAGGAGATGCGCAGGCAGAATTCATTGAAAATCTTATAATTGAGAAACTAGGCATTGAAGAAATGGTTAAGAGGAGAATAATTTGTGGAGATGCTTATTCATTCCAAGGAGATGAAAGAGATGTAATGTTCTTATCTTTTGTTATAGCGGATAATGTAAAATTTGGAGTGCTTTCTAAGGATTCAGATATAAGAAGATTTAATGTTGCGGCAAGTAGGGCGAGAAATCAAATGTGGTTATTTCACTCTGTAGATCTTGAGGGCTTAAATCCTAAAGGTGTAAGACATAATTTATTAGAATATGCTATGGAGTATGAAAAATGTACTACTAAAAGAGAAGAAACTGAAGAGTACATTCTTACAACCTTCGAAGAAGATGTGTTAAAAGAGCTTAAGAATCTTAATATAGAAGTAACTCCTAAAGTTAAAGTAGGTAAATATAAAATAGATTTTGTAATAAAGGCTAAACATAAAATTGCTATTGAATGTTTAGGTTCGAAAAGAGAAGAAAAATATTCATGGAAAGAATCCTTTGAACGTCAACATACTCTAGAAAGAGTAGGTTGGAGATTTTATAAGATTAGAAGTAGTGAATTTTACTTAGATCCTAAAGAAACTATAAAGAGATTATATGATTCTGTAAATTAACACAAAAGTGCTAATAATTAGTATGGATTATTAGCACTTTTGGATTTAAAAGGATATAATTGATAAAATATTTGAAAAGGCTAATACTATAGGGATACAATGGGAAAACTTAATATATACT
>NZ_DKLM01000101.1:0-8943 GCF_002455975.1 Clostridium sp. UBA6640 | reverse complement strand
ATTTTCATTGTGGAATCCTATATATGAACTATGACTAGTGTTGGAAGTTAATTTTAAAAGGATTATAACATTAAAAGCAATAATTAATATTGCGAAAGGATAAGTAAAAGGATTAGAATAAATCATATATATATGTAATATTTAAAATCTTAATGTAAATATAATGAAGAAAAATGAGTAATAACATACTTACTTTTCTTTAATTTAGAAATAAAGGAGCTTCAAGATATGAATAATAGGGAAGACATATTATGGTTAATGTTTAAGAATAGTGATGGAGAAAAGATTAAAGTCGGGGAACTTGTAAAGAAAGAATCTAAATTTTATTTTAAATATGATGTTGAAGGCGTAAAAAAGGCAACGGATTATGGGTTTACACCGCTTCCAAGCCTACCTAGAATAAATTCAGAGTATTTTAGAGAAGAGATGTTTAGAACCTTTGCTGATAGGGTAGAAGCAAAGTTATTAAATGATGAAGAAATCTTTGATTTAATAAAAACTACAGGCGCAAAGCTTGATGAGGATGAATTAGAGTTTTTTAATCCTGAGAAAGAAGAGGAAGCTAACGAGACTGAAGAGAGAGCAGAATAGTTTTAAATAATATTTTATGGAAAATATGAAATATTTTGGCGGTTTTTCATATACTGATATAAGAAACATGTACTACAATGCGTACATGTTTCTTTTATCTATAGAAGTTGATACCTTTGTCTTTAAATAAGGCATGTTTAAAAAGTAATTAGCCATTATAGTAAAATATCTTATGCAAATATTACAGTTATAGATATTGCTTGATAAATTGATATCAGCAAAATCTGGCTTATTGCTTAAAACAAAATATTCATTATACTTTTGATTAGTTATTTTGAAGGTCTAAATAGTAAATAAAGTTTAGTAACGGTTTTTAAATATAGCTTTTTATTAATTAAAATTAGGAGGAAATATGCTATATAAAGAAAAGTATAATTTATGGTTGAATTCTAATTCAGTAGATGAAAAAACAAAACTCGAGCTTAAAACTATTGATGAAAATGAAATAAAAGATAGATTTTACAAAGATTTAGATTTTGGTACTGGAGGATTAAGGGGAATTATAGGGGCAGGTACTAATAGATTAAATATTTATACTATAGGCAAAGTAACAGAGGGTTTAAGCAATTATCTAACAAAAAAATATAAAGAGAATATTTCTATAGCTATAGCATATGATTCAAGGCATATGTCCTATGAATTCTCAGAGTTTGCAGCCAGGGTTTTTTGTGGAAATAATATAAAGGTATATGTATTTGGCAGTTTAACTCCAACACCTATTCTTTCTTATGCTATTAGGGAATTAAATTGTAAAGCGGGTATAGTTATAACTGCTTCTCATAACCCTAAAGAATATAATGGTTACAAAGTTTATAATGAAAGTGGAGTTCAAATAACGGATAAGGCAGCGGAAGAGATTTTATATCAGATTAGTTTAATTAAAGATTTTAATGGTATAAAAAAGATTTCGAAAGATGAAGCCCTAAATAAGGGATTATTAAATTATATTGGAAAGGATATATACTCCTCTTATTTAAAGAAGGTCAAAAACATAACCTTAAGAGAAGAACTAATAAAGAACAGCAGTGAAGAGTTAAATGTTATTTATACTCCTTTACATGGTACAGGTAATATTCCTATTAGAAGACTGCTTAGTGAACTCGGGTATAAAAATGTTTTTATAGTTAAAGAACAAGAAAGTCCAGATGGAGATTTTCCAACAGCACCTTACCCTAATCCGGAGAATCCCAAAGTTTTTAATATAGCATTAGAATTAGCTAAAGATATTAATCCAGATGTTATATTAGGGACAGACCCCGATTGTGATAGAATAGGTGTTATGGCAAAATGTAGTACAGGAGAATATAAGCTGTTAACAGGAAATGAAGTAGGAGTACTTTTAGGTCATTATATTTTAACTTCGCTAAAAGAAAAGAAAGAGCTGCCTTCTAATGGTGTAATAATTAAAACTATTGTAACTACAGATATGGTTAAGCCTATATGTAAAGATTTTGGTATAGAAGTTTTAGAAGTCCTCACAGGATTTAAATATATAGGTGAACTTATTGAAAATTTGGATGCAAAAAAGTTTATTTTTGCTTTTGAAGAGAGTTATGGATATTTATGTGGAGATTTCGTAAGAGATAAGGATGGAATAATTGGTGCAATGCTTATATGCGAGATGGCTCTTTATTATAAAACTAAAGGTATGTCATTATTTGAGGCTTTAGAAAATCTTTATGAAAAGTATGGATATTATAAAGAAGAATTGATATCTGTAGAACTTAGTGGAATTGAGGGAGTAAATAAAATTAATAATATAATGAATTCCTTTAGAGAAGATATATTTTATATAGGGAAACAGAGGGTTAAAGAAGTTGAAGATTACAAGTTAGGATTTTCTAAGAATTTAGATAATAATAGTATAAAAAATATAACACTGCCTAAATCAAATGTTATTAAGTTTATATTAGATGATAATTCTTGGATTGTCATAAGACCTTCTGGCACTGAGCCTAAGATAAAAATTTATATATCAGCAAGAGGAGATTCACTAGAGTCTTGTGAGAAAAATTTAGATAATTTTAAAAAGTATGTAATGAATAAGCTAGGGTAAATAAAAGTTACTGGCTATATAAAAAACGTGAGTTTTAAAGCTCACGTTTTTTTATATTAGACGGGATTTAGGAAGTGAAGGTTCTTATTAATTATCTAATGGACAAGTTACCATGAAGTTAAAATCAGTTTTAAAGCTATTATTTATATATTGTTCAAAATTTAGAGTTTTCATGTATAATATATGTAAAAGTATTTGGAAAATATAAGTACAAGAGTTATAAAATGAATATATTTAGTTTGTTTTAAATTTATAAGCTAGATAATTCATTATTTTATATAATAAATTTTATTATATATGGTTTAAGGGGTTTAATTATGAGTAACAATAATTTGTTTAAAAAATTTTTATCATTTTCTATTGGAAGTTGGATTAGCATTCTTATAGCAGTTGTAACAACTCCTATAACTACAAGGCTTTTATCCCCAGAGGAATTTGGTAAATTTTCTATGTTTGAGCTATACACAAATATAACAATGGCATTTATAATTTGTGGAATAGACCAAGCCTTTGTTAGATTTTTTTATGAAGAGAAAGAAGAGGACAGAAAGAATCTACTCTTTAGTTGTTTAAAAATCCCTTTTATACTAAATATAGCTTCTATATTGATATTAGTTTTATTTGGGAAGCAAATATCTAACTATTTATTTGGAGAGTATAGTATAAGAATAATTATATTATTAATAGTACATACAACATTTTTAATACTTAATAGATTTGCAACTATGTTAATTAGAATGCAGCAAAAAGGAAAAACATATTCTGCACTTTTAATAGCACAGAAAGTTTCAAATTTAATATTTATACTGCTTTCAGTTGGATATTTTAATAGAGATTTTAGAACACTAGCTTATGCAGCTTTTTTCTCTAATCTTGTAGTCACATTGGTGGGTGTAGTGGTAGAACTCAATTATTGGAACATATTTACCTTAAATAAAAAAGATTATAAGAGAAGTCAAAAAGAAATATTAGAATATGGAATACCGTTGCTATTTACTTTTGTAATTACTTGGCTCTTTCAATCAGCAGATAAGATAGCTATTAAACATTTTAATGACTTGAATGAAGTTGGAATATATGGATCAGCTTTTAAAATTATTTCTATATTAAATATAATTCAAAGTTCTTTTACAACATTTTGGGTTCCAGTAGCATTTGAGCGTTATGAAAAAGATCCTAATGATACAAAGTTTTTTGAGAAGATGAACCTATTAATAACTGTGGCAATGATGCTTGGAGGCATACTTTTAATATTATTTAGAGATTTAATAATATTATTACTTGGTAAAGAATATAGAAGTGCTATTTTCTTAATTCCATTTTTAAGTTTTATGCCAATAATGTACACAATTTCTGAAACTACTGTTATGGGAATCAATTTTCTTAAAAACCCTAAATCCCATATATATATTGCAGCAGTATCTTGTATAGCTAACATAATAGGGAATTTTATATTAGTACCAATATATGGGGCAAAGGGTGCAGCTATTTCAACAGGAATTTCTTATATAATATTCTTTGCTATGAGAACTTTCATATCTTTAAAGCATTTTAAAGTTAATTATCATATAAAGAAATTCTCTATAATGACCGTAGCATTAACATTCTATGTATTGTACTCAACTTTTATGGAAGTTAACTTAGTTTATATACTTATAGGAATAGGTGAAATCATTCTGTTAATGGTTGTATATAAGGATTATTTAGGAGAAGGACTAAAAAAAATCAAATTAAAATTGAAAAAAAATTAAAAAGTACTTGAAAAAAGTTTAAAATAGATATAGAATAATATCTAATAAAAAAAATAATAACACTTATTAAGAGTGGTGGAGGGACTGGCCCTATGAAACCCGGCAACCAGTACATTATGTACATTGGTGCTAAATCCTGCAACGTTATGTTGAGAGATGAGGATACTTTGGTATATCAAGCCCGAGGAAATCCTCGGGCTTTAATTTTTTATTTATTCGCGAATAATTTTTGTTATGTAGTATTTATTATTTTTTATAATTAATGTAAAACTAGGATCCTAATATATTTTTATTAAAGATAGAAAAATTAAATCATAATTATATTCCCAAAAATGATAACTTTAAGAATTAAAGATGGTAAATAGAAAAAATAATAATTTTATTTGATCATCCTAAAAAGTTAATTTTGGAATAGAGGCAATTTATATTAAATTGTGTATTTAAAAAGGGGTGATATTTTTGATAGAAGTTTCTTCATTAGAAAAGAACTTTGGAGATTTAAAAGTACTTAAGAATATAAATTTAAAAATAAATAAAGGCGAAATATTTGGTATAGTTGGACACAGCGGGGTAGGTAAATCTACATTGCTAAGATGTTTAAACAAGCTAGAGGGGTATGATAATGGCACTATAAAAATAGAAGACAAAGAAATAAATAATTTACAAGGAAAAGAACTTAGAGAGTTTAGAAAAAACTTAGGAATGATTTTTCAAAATTTCTCTCTTCTTGAAAGGAAAACTGTATTTGAAAATATTGCATTACCGTTGGAGTGTTGGGGATTTGATAAAAAATATATAAAATCAAAAGTTCTAGAATTATTAAAGGTAGTGAAATTAGAAGATAAAATTAAATCTAGACCCAAAGAACTTAGTGGAGGACAAAAACAAAGAGTAGCAATAGCCAGAGCATTAGCTTTAGATCCTAATGTGCTTTTATGTGACGAAGCTACTTCTGCATTGGATCCAAAAACAACTAAGGATATATTAAAACTTCTTAGAGAAATTAATGAAAAACTTAACATAACTATAATTATAGTAACTCATCAAATGGAAGTAGTAAGAGAAATTTGCAATAGAGTAGCAATTATGGAAAGTGGAGAAGTAGTGGAAATGGGAGAGGTTGAAGAACTTTTCATAAAGCCTCCTAAAGCTTTAAAAAGATTGATAGGAGAGGAAGATATAGTTCCAGATACTGGAGTGAATATAAAAATATTTTTTCCTAAAGAGGCATCTAATGAAAGCATCATAACCTCTATGGCAAGAGAATTAAACATTGATATTTCTATAGTTTGGGGAAAGCTTGAAAGGTTTAGAGATGATGTGCTAGGAAGTCTTGTAATAAATATTGATAACTCAAATAAAGAAAGGGTTATTGAATATCTCTCAAATAAAGATATATCTTGGGAGGTGACTAATAATGAATAATGACATTATAGCTTTATTAAAAGATGTATTGTTAAAAGGTTTTTTAGAGACTTTATATATGGTATTTTGGTCTACACTATTTGCTGTAGTATTAGGTTTTTTAATAGCATTAGTGCTAACAGTGACTAAAAGAGATGGATTAAGACCTAATAAATTAATATATAAATCACTAGATGTGATTATAAATATTTTAAGGTCATTTCCTTTCATTATATTAATAATAGCCATAATTCCTTTAACTAAAGCTTTAACTGGCTCAATAATTGGAGAAAAAGCAGCAATTGTTCCATTGACTATAGGGGCAGCACCTTTTGTTGCAAGAGTAGTAGAATCAGCACTAAATGAGGTAGATAAATCATTAGTAGAAGCAGCTAAATCTTTTGGAGCAAGTAATTCTCAAATATTATTTAAAGTAATAGTAAAAGAAGCAATGCCTTCTATAATATCCGCTATAACTTTAACTACAATCACCATTATAGGATATTCAGCAATGGCTGGTGCAGTAGGAGCAGGAGGATTAGGTTCTGTTGCTATAATGTACGGATACAATATGTTCAATGAAAGAGTAATGATATATACAATTGTTGTATTAATTATGCTAGTACAATGCATTCAATCTTTTGGAAATATACTTTATAAGAAATTAAAATAATAGGGGGTAATTTAAATGAAAAAAATATTATCAATAATATTAACTGTTTTAGTAATTTTTACATTGGGAGCTTGCGGAAAAAAGAGTGATACTAAAAAAATAACAATAGGTGCAACAGCAGTACCTCATGCGGAAATATTAGAACAAGTTAAACCAATATTAAAAGAAAAAGGATATGAACTTGAAATTAAAGTTTTTTCTGACTATGTATTACCTAATAGAGCATTGGAAGATGGTGAGCTAGACGCAAACTTTTTTCAACATATTCCATATATAGAAGAATTTAATAAAAATCATAAAACTAATATAGTTGCTTTAAATAAAGTTCATTTAGAACCATTAGGGTTATATTCAAAGGAAATAAAAAGCTTAGATGAACTAAAAAATGGTGCAACTATAACAATACCAAATGATCCTACAAATGGATCAAGGGCATTAAAATTATTAGAAGATAATAAAGTTATAAAACTTCAACAAAAAGATTTAGTTTCTAAATTAGATATAGTTAAAAATCCTAAAAATATAAAAATTCAAGAAATAGATGCACCTCAGCTTTCAAGAACTTTAGATGATGTGGAAGCTTCTATAATTAATACAAACTACGCACTACAAGCTAATTTGAATCCTAATAAAGATGCCATAGTAATTGAGGATAAGGAGTCTCCTTATGCTAATGTAATAGCAGTTAAAAGGGGAAATGAAGAAAAAGAGGATATAAAAGCACTATGCGAAGCTATAACTTCAGAGAAAATTAAAAAATTTATAGAAGAAAAATATAATGGAAGTATAATACCTTCATTTTAAGGAATTTCATAATATATTGATATTAAAGCCTGAGATTTTAATCTCAGGCTTTAAGTTCGTATAAAAAGTTATAACTAAAAATATCACTCTATAATAAAAATATTTAGAAGGGTATTTTATTAAGGGAGAAGAATAGTAAGTATTTAATCTCCCATAATTAATATGTTATGATATGACAATCAATATATAATTAAAAAATGACTGTCTCAAAATCAAAATTTGAGACAGCCATTGCAATGTTAGAAAAAAGCCAATTATTTTAGAATATGATACCACACAATAGGAATCCAGCGGTTATTATCAATCCTGAATATATAAGGTCGACTATACAGTATCCCATTATGTCCTTAGCACCTAGTCCGGCAATTCCTAAAGCCGGAAGTGCCCAGAATGGTTGTATCATATTTGTCCATGCGTCACCCCATGCAATGGACATAGAAGTTATTGCTGGAGATACTCCTAAAGCTTCACCAGCAGGTAGCATAATAGGAGCTTGAACTGCCCATTGTCCGCCTCCTGAAGGGACAAAGAAGTTAACTATACCTGCACTTAGGAAAGAAAATACAGGGAAAGTAACTCTATTTGAAATTGAAACAAAGCCAGTTGAAATTAATCCAGCAACTGAAACACCAGATGAATTTGCTCCAATCATCATTCCAGTAAGTCCAGCATAGAATGGGAATTGTAGTAAAATACCAGAAGCACCTTTTGTAGCATCTGATATAGCAGCTACATAATTTTTAGGTGATTTATGAAGTAAAATTCCTAAAAACAAGAATATAGTGTTAACAATATCAAGATTTAAATTAAATCCATTTTCTATAAAGTAATAAATTATGTAAGAAAAACCAAGTAAACACAAAACTATTGAAATTGCAGGACTATTTTCAATTTTATCAGCAGGAGTCATATCAACAGCACTGGCAGCCTCAACCTTAGCCTCTTCTAATAAAGAAGGATCAATAACTACTGTTTCCTTTTCGCTAGGATGCATTGCTCTGTTTACCAAAGGCAAGGTTAAAAATAGAACGATTACAATTCCAAGCATAATAGGATTAAAAATAGTTTCGCTAGTAGGTATAGGGGCATCAATTACTCCTTGAGTAAGTTTTTTTACAGCCTCTCCACCGCCAGCAACTGTTAGTGGAATTGATCCAGAAAGCCCTGCATGCCAAACTAAAAATCCAGAATAAGCAGAAGCAATCAGTAAACGATAGTCTACTTTTTTTACAACTTTAGCAATTTCTTTAGCAAATATCGCTCCTATAACAAGACCAAAGCCCCAATTTATCCAACAAGCTAAGTAAGATACCATAGTTACAGTTATAATTGCTTGAAAAGGTGTTTTGGGAATTCGTGCTAGTCTTTTAAGTAGTTTGTTAAATGCAGGTGCATTAGCTAAAGCATGTCCAAGTACAAGTACCAAAGCCATTTGCATGGAAAAGGCTAGTAATGACCAAAAGCCATTTCCCCAGTGTTTCACCATATCTAACGGACTTTGTTTAGTTAAGAATATTCCCAGGATGAAAACAATGAAAGTAAGCGCAGAAGCAAAGATAAATGGATCAGGTAAATACTTCTGTACTAACTTAACACAACCGTTAGTAAATTTTTTAAACATAAATATCCCCCCTATAATATGATTCGATCTGTTAACTTATATG
>NZ_DKLM01000084.1 GCF_002455975.1 Clostridium sp. UBA6640 | reverse complement strand
TTTATATCAGACAAGGCGTCAGGTTCCGCTCATAGTGGTATGCTATGAGTGGGTTCTGACAACGCAGTATGATGAAAAATAGGCTAACATACTGGTCTATTATTTTTTGAAGATGCCTTAACTTAAAATCACTTTTTTAGTTAAGGATACTATTGTGAAATTAAATCTGAAAGGATTGATATTATGTCTAGAAAAACTAAAAATAATCGTAATAAATATAAAAATTATCAATGTAGCCCTATAGGTTTGAATAGCTATGGAATGCTTAAGTGCAAGATCATAGATTATGTGGAAGATAGAGAGAATGAAAAAAGTCCTCATTTTCAAATCCACGTTCAAGCAAATAATGATCATTATAAATTATCTATAAATGTTAAATCTGCTGAGGAACCTAGTAAATTAAGATTTTATTTAAATAAAGATTTTATTCATCCTATTATCTCAAAGATAATTGATATACCATATGGATTTTCTTATAGTTTTGAATACACTTTAGATTATGTCCGAGGAAATCTTGGCTTTACTAAAGAAGATATGATTACTTTACCTTATGATGCAGACGGCTATGATAATGATATCACAGATAAATTTGTTCAGATAATAAGCGATGCAAGGAATAAAAATGCTGACCTATATGCTTTTGGAGCAAAATGGTCACCTGGAACATATAAATCAAACAGAGATATCGGCTCATTTAAATTAGTGCCTAATTGTGGTATGCATAATATCCATATGAATCAAGGTAATAAAGGAGAGCATCAATATGAAAATGGGGTTTATCAAGACGGTGGGCTTTTAATACATTATCCATCTCAAAATACATGGACAGCAATATTTCTTGCTTTTCAATCTCAATCATGGGATACAGATAATAATACTGGAATGGCTAAAGATTAAAGAAGTTATAGCTTTAAATATTTAAGATGTTATAAAAGGAGAGAATATTACCTTTTATAAGTAATATTCTCTCAAATCAAATTACTTTTCTATATTATATGTCCACTTAAATATACCTTAATTCATATGATCTAAATTAATATCCTTTATTTAAATCTACAACATTAAATAAATTTTCATTATTTTTATAATGACTTAAATTTTTATATACAGTAGTAAATCTTCGTTCATTTCTCATTTCCGAAATCCATGAATTATGGGAATTTATTATTACATTTTCTAATTCCCAAAGGATACTATTTTCATTTAATGGTTCTTCCTCAAAAACATCTAGTGCTGCAAAGGAAATTTTACCTGCTTTCAAAGCTTCAATAAGTGAATTTTCATCTATTATACTTCCCCTTGCTACATTCACTAAAAATACTCCATCTTTCATTTTATTTATAGTATCTTTATCTATTAAATGATGAGTTTTTTCTGTATAAGGTATAGTTATGACTACAACATCACTAGTATGAAGTACTTTATCTAATTCATTTATAGAATAGCATTTATGAAAGTACTCTTCTTCATGACCTGAGGTATTAATTCCCAATATATTAGCTTCAAAACCTTGAAGTCTTTTAGCCCCTTCCTTTGCAAGACTTCCCGTACCTATAAAGGTAACTGTCTTTCCATAAAGCTCTAGTAGGGAGGTATCCATCTTCCATTTGTGAAGTCTTTGGTTTTCATAAGAAGCTTTACTTTTTTTAAGCATTTCTAATATTTTTAGTACAATCCATTCTCCTATAGGAATGCTATATCCACCTTTATTATTACAAAGTATTATATTTTTCTCTTTTATGATATCTTTAGGCACTTGATCTATTCCTATGCTAGATAATAATATTAATTTTAAGCTTTTCATTTTCATTATATCTAAGGTTTCAAAGGGATTATAGCAAACTAATATTTCTACATCATCTAATTCTTCACTGTAGGTTATAGTTTTTTCATCTTTAATTATGACTTCATAACCTAAGTCTTCTATTGCCTTAATCTTTTCTTTGCCATAATTATAAGTAAATAATGCTTTCATAAATATACCTCCAAACTTTTATATTACTAAGTACAAGTCAATTAATCATAGCTTTAAACTAATAAAAAACTTTATAAAATTATTACTTAACAATTAGCCTTTAAAATAAACTGCCTTATAGAAATCCATAAGGCAGTTATCAATTTGGCATATGAAAGAAAATAATTAGTCAAAGATGGATGTAAAATAGACTATCATACTGGTTAGTTATTGTTTTGAATATGCCTTATTTAAATACATTCTCTAAGTTATTAAATAGGCTGCTATTTGCTTTAATTTTATTATCATTTCCTAATACAGCATAAAAATTCTTATCCATTATATCTTCCATCATTTTTGCATAATCTTTTATATCTTTTTCTGTTGTGCTTAAAACTTCTTCTCTTTCTTTTATTCTATCTTCTTTAGTAATATGTCTTAAGTAAAAGGCTACAGCTCTCTCCCCTTTCATTGAAGGTGTTAGAGGTGAATCTAATTCACTAATTGTACCTATAATATATTTAGTCATTTCTCTCTCAGAGGTAGAAAAGTTTTTAATATAATTTACAACATTATCATAAGCTTTTAAAGTTTCAGCTAAATTAGGATCTCTATAGGATACAAATACTAAATTTCCGCTTCTAACTAAATTTGCAAAGCCACCATAAGCTCCGCCTTGAACTCTTACTTTATTCCATAAGTAGTCAAGACTCATTATTGTCTTTAACACTAATAATTTTCCACTGTATTTATAACCTAATTTCTTTAAGTTATATCCTTTAGCTACGTATTGAACATTTGAAGAAGTTAATAATCCTTCGTTTTTTTGTTCTTCTTCAAACTTATAATGCTGCTTTTCATATTTTTCATCTTTTAAATCTTTAACTAATATATCTATATTTTCTCCTAGGATATTAAATTCTTCTTTCTCACCTGTAATAGCTACCATTAGATTACTCTTATTAAATATAACTTTTTTAACATGTTCCAGCTTTTCTATAACTTCATCTATTTTACTATCAAAGTTTTCTTCTATATCCTTTATAAACTTATAATATTCATAACCAGAGATATATTCCATATACTTAGCGGCTGGTGTATAATATGAGTTTAGTCTTGAAGCAGCTACTTGATGCCCTCTATCAATCATTTTCATTTCTATTCTAGATTTTAATTGCTGAACAATTTCTCTTATACGTCTTTTATTTTTAAAATTGGTATAGTTAAATATCTCTGATAATAGCTCTAATTGATGAGGAATTTTATCCACAATCCCTTTAGAATAACCCACAATATATGGATAATACTTGTTAGTATCTAAATCATCTGCAAATATTTCGCTCTTAAAATAAATTCCACCTGTATTAATTAACATTTCATTAGATAAATCAACATAGGATTTTTTATCTGTATCAAGTTTTCCTAATAACGAAGAAAGTAAACTTGCATAAGGTATATACTGCTCTTCTAGGCACATAGCATCGAAATGAATATTTATATATGCTATTTTGCTACTAAAAGTGTCATGCCATAAAACTTTAACTCCATCGATCTCTTTATCTACTACTTCTAAATCATCAACAGTTTTTTCTATGTCTGTTAATGAGAGCATAGGAATTGTTTCTAATACTTCTGGTGAATCAGGCGTATTTTGACGTTCCATTAAAGAATTAGTTTGTTTTATTATATTTCCAATTTCCTCATCACTTAAAGTTTCTTTATAAGCTTTTAGCTTTTCGCAAGTTTTCTTATCTATTTCTTCTGCTAATCCTTTTTTAGGTTTTAATATTAACAATGATGAGTGATTATTATTTAATAAATATTTGCTAATAAGCTCCTCAAAATAATTTGTAGTTAATGCAGTTTTCATTTTATCAATCATTTCATCATATTCTAAATGGATTGTAGGGCTCTTTCCATATAACCAACTATCCATAAGAGATATATGATAAAACAGTCCTTTAGGGAATCCTTGAAGATCCGCTTCTCTTAATCTAAATTCTGTTATGTTAATACAAGCCTCTATAAGCTTCTTATCTATTCCGTTATCTACAAGTTCCTTTAAAGTATCATAAACAATTCTTTCAAATTCTTCTTTTTTACTTTCATCTGAATTTTTAACTACTATACTAAATATAGGCTGCAGTATACTTGCATCTAAACTTCCATATACATCTTTACCTATATTAGCATCTAATAATGCTTTTTTAAGTGGAGCACCTTGAGTTTCTAATAATAAGTATTCTAGAGTATCTAGAGCTAAATGTACTTCAGGTTCATAGGCTCTTCCTGTTACAAAATTTAAAGCCATGAAAGTTTTATCTTTTTCATTATCGTCTATAGCTATAGGATATTCTTCTACAATTTCCAATTTTTCTTTAGGTGGAGATTGAAGTTCTATATTTGAATCTATATTTTTATGTTCAAAATTACTTAGATATTCTTCATTTATAAACTTTAGGCAATTGTCTAAATGCATATCTCCATACAAGAAAATATAGCTGTTAGATGGATGATAATATTTACTGTGGAATGCTAAAAATTCTTCATAAGTTAAATCTGGAATATGCTCAGGATCTCCACCTGATTCTACTCCGTAGGTTGTATCAGGGAATAGGCCTTCCTGAATTTTTCTCATTAGCACTCCTTCTGGTGAAGAAAATGCACCTTTCATTTCATTGTATACAACACCTTTATAGGTTAAATCGTCTTCTTTATTTTCAAGCTCATAATGCCAGCCTTCTTGCATTAATATTTCTGGCTCATTATATATGTTAGGATAAAATACAGCATCTAAATATACGTCCATTAAATTTAAGAAGTCTTTTTCATTCTTACTAGCAAGAGGATATATAGTCTTATCCGAAAAAGTCATAGCATTTAAAAATGTGTTTAAAGACCCTTTTATAAGTTCAACAAAAGGTTCTTTTGTTGGAAATTTTCTTGAACCACAAAGTACACTATGCTCTAATATATGTGCTATCCCTGTACTGTCTTCTGGTGGGGTTTTAAATCCTATTGAAAAAACTTTATTGTTATCATCATTTTCTAGATGTAGTAACCTTGCTTTAGTCTTTTCATGTTCGAAAATTCTTGATATTGAATTTATTTCTTTTATATTTTTTTCTTCTATAAGTCTAAATCCATTATAAATTTTATTTACTTCATATCCCATGAAATCACTCCTAACTTTATTCCATTATATCAAACATACATAAAGGAAACACTTATCCCTTTAAATATATTTTACTTACTTAAAGTTTAATATTCATTTAAATACTTATATTATAACTTACATAAATAATTTTTATATCCTTAAATTTTAATGACTTCTTTATTATAAAGAAGTCATTAAAATTTA
>NZ_DKLM01000062.1 GCF_002455975.1 Clostridium sp. UBA6640 | reverse complement strand
AAATAGGCAAAATAAAAAGACCCTATGGTCCGTTATCTTGCCTTTAAAATTTATTCTGTAATATAATCTTTGTCTGTAATGCTCTTAAACTCTTCTACTGTTAAAACACCCCACTTTTGGGCTTCTTTTAAATCCTCTAAGCTTAAATATTTTTCACTATAAAACAGTTTATAAAAATTAAACATTATCACTACCTCCTAATTGGGCTAATTTTATGTTTAAATTGTTAATTTGCTCTGCTAAACTAGCAATCAAAATATCCTTCTTTCTATTTTCTATTGTAAGATTATTTATTGTTTTAATTGTTAATTCTTCTTTTGTTGGTTCATCTTCTACATATTCATGTGTAACTTCACCATATTGACCATATGATTTTTTTATAACATCTAACCAATATTCAAATTCTTCATTTTTACATTCATATTCTAATTTAGTTAATTGAAATATTGGTTCTTGAACTATTTTTGTTTTAATTTCTATTAGTTCATTTTCTGGAAGTTCAACTTCTTTTGTTTTATATCCTTGAAATTCATTGTTGTAATATTTTATTTTATACATTAAATCACTCCTTTTATGGTATTTTTACGATTTCCATAACCCCACTATCTCGTAGATACCAATATATATAGTTACTACTAAGGTTTTGCTCAAACATTACTGTAACGCCTGAATCTTCTAGAACACCAGGTAACGTCGAAAAAGTTTTATTATTAAGCTTTTTTATAAAATTACTGCGTAAATCTGACGAGAAGCCATTGTTGGAACAAGTGTTACCAAAAGTATTGTTCCAACAAACGTCACCCAAACGATTGCTATAACAATTGTTACTAAAGCTATTATTAGAACAATCATTACCGAGAGTATTGCCATCACAATTTTCACCAAAACTATTGATATTACAATCGTTGCCAAAACTATTATTACCACAACTGTTGCCCAAACTATTGATATGACAATCGTATCCGAATTTATTACCATCACAATCGTTGCCAAAACTATTGCTATAGTAATAGTTACCAAAAGTATTCCCATTACAATTGTTCCCAAAGCTATTGCTATGACAATCGTAACTGAACCTATTGTAATAACAAGTGTTACCAAAACTATTATTAGAACAACTGCTAATAAATATATTATTATAACATAATGCTCCAAATTTATTTCTACTAGAATCCAATCCTAAAAAATTGGAATAATTACTGTTACTAAGCGAATTATTAGTATTGCCACCTAATAAGGTATTCGAGTGGCATACATTGCTAAAATTGTTATTAAAACAGTTTTTGCCGAAAGTATTGTAATAGCAAGAACTCTCAAGAACATTGTTGTGACACCCGCTTGAGAAAACATTATTGTGTAGCAAGTTACCAATTCTAGGTTTAATTACATTTATTTTACAATCCCCACTAAAGGTTGGTACTTCTACTAAATCACCTCTGATTAATTCTATCCCAGCGGTGATTTGAGTTTTCTCATTATATAACAGCGGTGCATCTAAGTCGGGATATACTTCATAAAAGACGTTAGGGTCTGTTGGAGAGGTTGGTACGTTTGTGTTTTTAGCCATCCATAGTTTATTGTCAGCTTTATATATATAGTTCATCATTGCAGGTTTACCACTTGATTGAAGTACATAATCACGTTGAGAACTATTGTGGTAATAACTGTTTCTATGAGGTTTATACCTCACCCACAACATAGTTCTCCAATCCTGCGGTGCATCATTCCCACTTATCGGGTCATACCGTCTTAATATAAACCCACTACGTTGTGTTGAATTATCTTCACATACATTATTATCAAAGTCATACCATATCGTATCTGCTGGGAATTTAGTACTAAAAACAATAGGTTCAAACGTATTCTTGCTACTTGCTGTTAATATTAATTCTTCTACATCCATTTCTTTTATAACATTCGTTGTTGGTTGTTGATATTTTGTTCTGTAGTCTGTAAGTACATATTGAACTCCTGGAACTAATTTATTATTTTCAATTAACTCTTTTAATTCAGCATAGGTTTTTCTTTGTTGTATTATTTGTGACTCGATATTATTAAGTTTTTCATCTAATGTGTTTTCTTCATCTACGTACACAGCTTTTGCATGTGTCATGGGGAATACATTGCTTTTATCTACATCTTTTAATACCTTTATTCTTCCTTGCATATTTATCACCTCTTATTTTAAAAATAGGCAAAATAAAAAAGCTATATGCCTCAATATCTTACCTTTAAATTATTTTAATTATGTCGCAAAAATTATCTATTCCGCAACTGCTCCACTGTTTACTATTATATAATCCTCTACTGCTTTTCTATAATCTTTATTTGTAACATCATCCAGTTCAAAAGTTTTATTCTTTAATGGGTTTATACCCTTATTTATTATTCTTTCAGCTAGAATCCTAACAATAATATCATTAACCATTATAAAATCCCTCCTACATTTTCATTTTCTTTCAATAATAGTTGATTTTCTAATTCTTCTTTTTCTCTTCTAAGCTTTTCTTCTTCACTCTCTTCCTTTTTAGGGATATATTCTGTAATAATTATTAAGTCTTTTAATTCTGTTTTACTTTTATCCTTTGTTGTATCTATATAATAATTTATTGCTTCTTTAAAATTATTATCATTGTAATTATAAGGTAAATCTATAAAATCAATTTCTTTTGGTCTTAGTCCTTCTTGTAAATCTCCTGTCATTTCTCCAAATGTATTATTTAATATTTTACCTGTATTTCTACAATAAATTAATCTTATTCCATACTTCATTAATCTACCTCCTATTATTCAATGGCTACCCATTTCCAAGTACCAGAACAGAAAAAATCATTCGTTCCGTTTGCTAACTCTACACTCATACCACCATTAAAAAATAAATGGCTTTTTCGTGAACGTCCAATATTACTATCGGATATCAATACCCATAAGGCATAAATAGACATTTCTGAATTGCTATCTGCACTTAAGAAAAAATTAGCATTATTATACACTCCTGCTACAAAAGAAGGTTTAAAATCTAATCCCGAAATTGAAAACTCTCTAGTGTTACTAATAGTAGTTGATCCAACCGCAGCTTTTATGCCTACACTAATATTAGATATTTTATTTATTAAGTCTTGTAAGCTCTCACTACCACTGCTATTTTGTTCTTTTGTAATTAGATTACTAGCAAAAGTATTTTTTAAAGTTTGTATCTTGCTTTTCATGCTGTTAAAAGTATCTGAGCTGGTTAATGGAGAGCCGATAACAGAAGCTATATTTTTCTTACCATTATCGGCAAATTGAAAAAGGTTTTGTAAGCAAGTTTGTACGTCATTGCCTGTAAGTCCTGAAATTGTGCTTACTCCTATGCTTTTAGCTCCACTACTTCCACTTGTAGTCTTAGATAATTCTTCTTTCTTTGCAAACTCAGCCATTTGCGACGTAACTTCTTGTAAGTTTTCTTTATTTTCTTTTATCTGTGACTCAGTTTTTTCAAATGCATCTTTAATTACAGGATGCATCTCCCCCTCGATTATAACTGTTTCATCAAGTAGATCTTCAGCATAGACCCCTTTTAAATCTTTAATTTTATTTTCTAATACTTCTACATCCTTTTTAGTTGCCATTATAATAGCTGGATCTATCTTTAATGTTACATTTGCAGAATTACTTACTTCTAATATCATTCTTATTATTAAATCTTTAGTTGAGCCATCACTTATAACTGGTTTATAGGTTTCTGGATATTTTCCTATGGCAATTAAACTGCCTTCATCATCAAATATCCCTACCTCTCTTATAAAAAACCCTCCTACATTACCAGCAATTATTGTTTCTATAACTATCCAATTTGGATTCTTACTATCTGTGGTTATAGAACTTATAGTTCCTTTCCAAACTTCATTAACTATGGCTTCTTGATTCTCTGTAGGATTATAATACTTCCCATTTCCATCACCTAGTACTAAGGTTGTTAAATTTAATTTATTTCCAAGAGTATTTGCATTAGCTATTTTCGCTTTTCCTATAGATGTTAATATGCTATAAAATTGTTCTGCCATTANNACTGTTATTTTCTAAGATTTAAGTTATGTCGCAAATATTATCTATTGTTATAATGCTTTTAGTATTATACTAATAATTTATTTATCTCTTCTTTTTTATTGTTCCTTAATTAATCTTTCTAACATAAAATTTAACTAGGTAGCTATCAACTGTAAAAGTCATTTCTTAATTACTTCCTTGCAATGCTGAAATAATAGAGGTTAATTTTAATATAGTACCTTCTAGTTCTGTTACCTTAATTTTTAATCTTCCATTTTTCTCATTACTAATTTGTAATTCTTCTAGTTGTTTAATTTTATCCTATAGAACAGTATCCACCGCTAGCTCATAAGTTTCTTGACTCCATTGATTACCCAGCCACTTTCTATATCTTACTGCCTAATTACACTCTGATAATTCTATATGCTCATCTGTATTATTGGGTATTCTCCCTACCTTTGATTGAATTTCTACACATACGTTATTGTCATTCAATTTCGCATAATAATAAAACTTTTTCATTTACAAGTCCTCATTTCCTTTTATAACTACCATCCTATAGCATATATCGTACCTTTTATTCGACATTGTCCTTTAAGTCTCCCATAAGAAGAACCTTGCATTCTCATATATAGTTTGCTGTTTCCAATCTTTGAAAAGTCCCTTTGATAATTATCTTTACGCCATTCTGAACTTTTACCATTAACATACTCATTCTTAATAGTTAATGCCGTATTTACATCTGACATCATAGTCATAAAAAAGTCTATTCCACCCCTACCTGTGGTGCCTCCTTGGCAAGAAGCAATTTCCGTGAACGAGGATGAATACCCTAGTTGAAAATCCATGCTCCCATAATCTGTTCCATCATATTGAGCATACATATATCCCTTAAGTAATAAAAACTTCACACTGGAATGCAAAGTAGTATCTATTGTGTAATATTTATATTTAACAGTCTTGTTTGACTCTTCATCAATAGTATCTGATATATCAACATCTATTTTCTGAATATATGCGTTATTGGACGCTAGAGTACCAATCACTCCACCAATATTAATACCTTCTTTAATATTTGAAGCTATCAAATTAGAAAACTGCGATTTTACATATCCACCACTATAATATCCACTTGGTAAATTATATTGTCCACCTTGAATTGTTAAAGTTTGTGCAAGGCTTCCTCTATTAGGCATAGTACCAACTATTCCAGTATCATTATCGTTGCTAAATGTTTTCCCTGCTAGTACATTTGCAACGTCAGCATTTCCCTCTGCACTAGCCTTGATAAAAAAACAATCATTTGTAGAACTATACCAAACTGTTACTGCTTTTCCTGATATTAAATTAGGTGACGTAGTTGTATTGGGTTTATATAATGGCTTACCATTTATAGTTGTAACATTTCCATTATTGTTTTCAGCAACTATAAAGGTTTTAGAATAACCATCTATTAATGTTGAGGCATTCAATATTATTTCTGTAGCTGTTCCATCTGCCACTTTATACACCATATCATCCATTTGCGACGTAACTTCTTGTAAGTTTTCTTCTATTGTCTTATCATTATTGGCTTTTATGTCTTCTGCCTTAAGTGTGATATCACCTAGTTTATTATTTACTTTAGTTACTGGTATTTTGATGTTTTTAATTTTATTATCTAGTATTTCAATATCTTTTTTAGTTGCAATTACGGTAGTTGGATCTATCTTTAAAGTTACACTAGAAGCATTATCTACTTCTAATATCATTCTTATTATTAAATCTTTAGTTGCTCCATCACTTACAATAGGTTTATAGGTTTCTGGGTATTTTCCTATAGCAATTAAGCTGCCTTCATCATCAAACACACCTACTTCTCTTATAAAAAATCCCCCTACATTACCAGCTATCATTGTTTCCATAACTATCCAATTTGAATTTTCACTATCTGTGGCTATAGCTCCTATGTTTCCTCTCCAAACTTCATTAACTAGTGCTTCTTGATTTTCTGTAGGATTATAATACTTGCCATTTCCGTCCCCTAGTGCTAAAGTTGTTAAATTTAATTTTGTACCAAAAACACTCGCATTAGCTATTTTAGCTTTTCCTATAGATGTTAATATACTATAAAATTGTTCTGCCATTATATTGCCTCCCTTCTTGGGTGTATTGTTATTTCTTCCACATCTGAATTATTAGATAATGCAATATTAAGTTTTGCTTTAGTTTCTAAAGTTTTAGCACTATATGGATATAAAGTTATTTCTTCTCCTGCCATAACACAACTTGCATAATAAATAGGTGATTTAATCTTTTGTACTAATGTAGAATTTAGTACCATATTGCATGGAATTATATATCTAAAGTTATCTATTATTTCATTAAAGGTATTCCAATCAAAAGTGTTTATTTCTACTTTTAAAATATATTCATTGTTTAATAATTCTAATTTATAGTTGTCTTCTCCAAATAAATTTTTCAGCTTATTGTCTAAGAATCTATAGCTAAATGGAACTTTGTCTAACTTTCTATTTTTAATCCTTAACTTTCTAAAATCTAAGCTTTCATTCAAGTCATCTACCCTTATTTTAAATAAGGTTTCATATTTTTTAATGCCATATTCTGTTGCAGTATCTATAAAATTTTCATTTAAAATTCTTTGCTGCCCTTTTTCTAATAATTCAAACTCTTTATCTTCTGTTTCCATTATTTCTTTAAATTCTTTTATATTAGCAATCTCTGGTGGTAAAAAGTCTATTAACTTATTCATTTAATACCACCTCTTTCAATGTAGGAACTTCGTCTAATCCTAGAGTTAAATTTTCTTCTTTTTCATTTACTTTAGTTGTGTGTATATCTGCCACACCTTCTACATTTAAAATTCTAGCTTCAATTTGACTTATTCTAACTATTGTATTTTCTTCCTCCGGCCATTGTTTTCTAAGACTTAAGAGATAATCTTTAATAACTCCCTCTATATCCTCCTGAACTTGGCCTATAGTAACATCCCTTCTTAACAGAAGTTTAGTATCTATAGTTATTTCTATATCTTCAACTCCCTTAACCATTACTACATGGCCAACTGGAGCTATACCTAAACCTTTCCCATTGTTAGGAATAGGATCTAAAGTAGTTTGAACTAAATTAATTAATTCTTTAGTAGGAACGTTGTAGCTGCTATCTAAAAATACAATTTTTACAGTACCTCCACCATTCCATATAGGAAATACTTTTACAGCTCCAACTCCCTCTATAGCTCTAGTGTTAATTTTGTAATCCGCTATGTTACCGCCAAATGGTTTTTCATTTAAATGCTCAATGTACCTATTAAAAAGACTTTCATTATTTTCTATTTCTTGTCCTGGGATAATAATTTCTCCTAGGTTAGCAGTAGATAAACCCTCTATATAATCTATAGGTATTAATTGTCCTGCTATAAAATTGCCTTCTATACCTATAGACTCGCACCTCATTTTATATGTTCCTGTGGATATTTTCTCTATAGCTATAAAATTGAAATCATCTATAGAAAATCTACTACCTATAGGAATATCTATTAAATTATTATCTTGATCATAGAAATATCCTTTTTTAATTGCATAAGTTGCAGCCCCTCTTTTAAGCCCTTCTTCTGCTACCCTTAAATCTAAAAACTCACCTGGCATATTGGGACTGGCAAAAGTATATTCTAAGAATCTATCCATATCAGAATACATTCTTGCAACTTCCATTGCTGCTGGAGNNTATAATAGAACCTTCTCTTTTGTCTAAATCTCCCTGTACTTTTTCTAACATCCTATTTAAAACTGTTTCCTCTGTATATGCTTCAAACAACTATCTCACCACACTTTCAGTAAATTCTCCATAAATAGAAAAAACTGTGAACTCAACTTGAGCACAGTCTTTTTCATATTTAAATATAAAATTATCAATATTGTTAATCCTATCATCTTGCAATAGTGCCTCAGTTATTCGTCTTTTAAACTCACTTTCTGCTATATCCTTTTGCTCCCCTATAAGTTCATTAAATTCACTTCCATAATTCCAAGAATATATCAGATACTCATATCTTTCTGTATTTAATATTAAATATATAGCTTGCTTTAACGCTTCAACTCCATCACAAAATCCTATAGTTTTTCCTTTTTCAAAATCTATTCTGTATGTTTTACTAGGTTCAATTATTTCTTCTAATTCTAGATCTTCGGATATAACCGCTCCTTGTGGTAATATACTCAATTGTTACACCACCTTATCTAATATAATGTATTGTTGTCCACCTTGCACTCTTAACAATAAGACTTTATCCCCTTGTTTAAGCCCTTCTCTTATAACAACTTTATTTAAAGCATTAGAAGTTGAACCATTAGTATAATTATGATTATGGGACAAATCTATTTCATACTTAGTTAAACTTTCAGGGATAATAAAAAATTCCTTTGGTAGTATAAGTTTTTGGTCTATCTTTATTTTAAAATCTTCTACATTTAGTACCTCACCAAAAATTATATTAACTGGATTACTTGCACCTACTGCATCTATTCCAGCTTTTTTTATAATATTTATCATTCCCAATTATCTACACCACCTTTAAATCAAAATCCATAACTAAATTACCCTTTTCAAACTTATGTGTGGCTTCTTCTATTAAATAGTATTGTTTAATTCCCTTTTCTTTTATATCTACATAGACACCAGCCCCTGCCCTTAACTTTAAATCGTCCTTAATATCAATGCTTAAAATATCTTTTAATTTTAATGTTTTAGCCTCTCTATTCTTAAGTTTTAATGTATTGTTAACCATTTCTTGTATTTGTGCCTTATTCATTTTTTCATCTACTTTTTTATAGTATTGAAGTCTTCCCCATTTAGCTATATTCTTACTATCCTGTGCAATAAATACATCTGTTTTCATCTCTTCTTTATTTTCTCTAACTATTTTCACTCTATTATAGGTATCAGATTCTATACTATTTTTCCAGTCATAATCACCTAAATTGCTATCATCAGAAATAACAGTTCTTTCCCTCATACTATTTATATTTTTTAAACAAAGAGCTCCAAAATCATCATAAAAGGTATAAGTTTGTTTTGTATTCACTAAAGTCTTTTCTAAAGAACTATATATTATATCTAGAAGCTTTTTATCGCTCTCTAGCATAGATGGAATTACATACTTTGTGTCTTCTATAGTTCCTATCTTTAATCCAATATCATTTGCTATTTGGCTTATTATTTGGCTGGCTTTTTTATTAGTAAAAAAATAACTATCATTGAATAGTAGGTATCTTATCTGATCAAAAGCTGTTACTTTTACTTCAACATCTTTACTGCCACCATTCTCAAATACATAACCATAGAAAACTTTATTATTATCTACCTTAAAACTTACTACATCACCGTTATTTATAGATATAGATTTATCCTTTATAAATTTAAATTCTAGACTAGAAGGATTACCTTTTCTTTTAGTTTTCCAAGTGACTTCTGTAATAAGTTCAGATATATTAAATACATTGCCATTTTTATTATCTAAAAGTAATTCAATTTGCACTTAACCACCACCTATGGAATTTTAAAAACTTGACCTGGATATATTAAATTAGGATTTTGGATATTATTTAATTTTGCTATTTCTGGGTATCTAGCACCATCACCAAGATACCTTTTAGCAATATGCCACAATGTGTCTCCGCTAACAACAGTATGTGTTTTTTGTTTTGGTTTTTCTACTGGCCTTGGTGGTTTAGCTTTTACAGCTGTAGCTTTATCTTTAGCATTTTGTTTAGTTACTATAACTACTTTTTTAGCTGCATAAGGTCTATATCTCTTAAGTTCTATAGAGTAATATATATCTCCAACTTCTCCACCTTTTTCACTTAGTTTAAAACTTTCTATAATAAATAAGTCATTCAGCTCTAAAGGACTCCCACCGGTAAATATAAATCTTATTTTTTGTTTCTTATCTCTCCACTCTCTAATTTTGTTAATATAAAAACCCGGAGAAAATAACTCCTCCGAGCTTACATAAGGTCCTCTATTTAATGGAAAATAACTTTCAAAACTTATCTCACTTAACTTAGGTCTATTTATTGTATTAACTTCTCCTAAGTTAATAACATTAAAAGTTTCATTGTCCCCATCTTCATTTATCTCTATTTTTTCTGGGAGTACTGGAAGAATAAATCCTTCTTCACCGTCATTTATTCCTAGATACATTTTGTACATTAAGCATATACCCCCTCTGCACTATTAACTAGCTCATTTTCCATGTAGGTTTCTATTCTAGAGATTATTGTATTAATATCTGCCTCTTCTTTAATATCTCCAGTTGTAACCTGCACTGTAGGAGTTAGTGTAACAAAATTTTGTACGCTCTCCTGTTCCGCTAAATCTCTCATCATTTCTAAATGCTCATTACTTACATCCATTTTATCGTCAATATTTTTAAGATGATCATTAGTTCCTGTAATACCTTTACCTAAATCTCCCAAATTTCCTGAGCTTCCTAATCCTCCTACACCTTCAAGGTTACCACCTTTATTGTTGTTCAAGTTGTCCATAATATTTGTTGGTGGTTCTGGTGGACCATAAGGAACTTCTCCCATACTGCCAAACAAATTTCCTATATCAAATTTATCCTCAATATTTTCTCCAAACTTATACCCTAAATCAAATGCTTCTCCGTATTCAAATCTGTCCAATTTAAGAGCATTAGCATCTTTTCTATCAATCTTAATTTTGGCCTCACCTACTAAATCATCAACTAGTCCTTTAAGTCCACCTCTCCAACCATTGACTGCATCAGCAAGATTAGATCCAAAAACAGCATCTATAGCTGATGCTATACCTTCTAAAATTCCTAAAATTGAATCTGCCATTCCTCCAAATAGCCTTACAATTGAACCTATTGGGTCGTTAAATATATTGGCAAAAAATTCAGCAAAAGTTGCTATATTATTCCAAAGTACAACTCCCATTTGAATTACAAAATTTATAACCCCTACAAACAAGTTACCTATAAAAGCAAGTACTGTCATAAAAGCCCCTGCAATAAGACCTGTTGCACTTAATGATGTACCAGCAAAATGATTAACTGCTCCTACTGCCGCATAAAATACTGCAATTAACATAATTATTGCTATAATAATCCAACTAATAGGGCATGCTGCTAAAGCTGCATTTAATCCATCCTGTGCAATTATTAAAGCAACAATTGCAAGCGTTTCTATACCAGATGCAATTGCATGTATCCCTTTGGCTATTGTAGCTTTTATTGTTGCAAACCAAGCAATTCCCATTGCTATATCATAAGCAATTAGCGATGCCACTATTCCCCATACTAAAGGACCAATAAACTCCCAATTATTTAAAACTATTTCACCTATCCAACAAAAAATATCTGCTACTCCTTTAGCTATGGTAGATATGATAATTAATCCATTAGATATAGAATCAAAGACAGGTTGCAATCGTCCTTGTTGAAACCACTCATTAAGAGTACTTAAAATAGGTTTTAAAATCTGCAAAGCACCATAGCCAGCTTCTGCAAAAGAGGTTTGTATATTTGACTTTAAATTGTCTAGTTGTGTTATTGCTGAATTATTAACTTCTTCTAATGCTTGCTCTGTAGCTCCCTTTGCATTTAATATTTCATCAAATTTATTTATAAAATCATCTATACCTGAACTACTCTCAAGAAATTCTAAATCTGCATCTTCAAACTCAAAATTCTCCATTAAAGCTCCAAAGTCACCAGCTAGTGCTTCTTTAATTGCAGATGCGGAATCTTCCAACCCTTGAGTTGGATCAACAAGAGATAACTTTTCAGCACTCTTGTTTAAATTCATAAGTTTATCTGTGTCTTTAGTTACTTTCATAAATTCCATGCTTATTCCTGTGAATTCTTCTAAACTATAAGCACTTTGATTAGCATGATCAGTTAGTCCTTTAAAAAATTGTTTTCCTGCACCCTTGTTACCTAGTGCGCTAGAAACAGTATTAAGTTGTTGTTCTAATCTTGCAGCGCCACCTATTGTCGAATCAAAAGCTTTTTCAATAGTAAAATTCTCTTCTTTAAAGGATTTAATTTTATCCTGTAATTTTTCTATAAAATTTGGACTTTTATCAGTAGCATCGTTTAACTTCTCCTGTTCATTTGCCGCTCTATTTTGAGAAATCACTAATTGGTGCAATGCCGCCGAAGCTCTATTGGCACTCCCTCTAGCCGCATTTAAAGTATTAGTAATTCCTATATCTCTGCCAGATGAGCTTGATAAACTATCCATAGCTGAAATAGTTAAATTTAAAGCTTGAGTAATGTGTTGAAGTGGTTTTGTCATTTCATCAAACATTTTTAAGCTAGTTGATACTGTTGCCATAATATCACCTCCCTTTAGAGATAATAAAAGCACCCCTACTAAAGAGTGCTTTTAACTTAAAAATTTATTTTTATAGAACTATAATATTATTTAACTCTATTTTTTCTTAGCTTTACTTAAAGACCTTTTTTCACTTTCTACATAAAGATCTATACTAGCATATATAAAAGCTTTTTCATTCCTAGGTATATTTTTAAATGTGCTAGGAAGAATTTTAAGTTTATGGAGGGCATAATGTGCATAATTAGCCTCAGCATCCCCCCCATTTATTAGTTTTTTGCTTCTTCAACTAGCTCCTGCATACTTCTGTCGTATCCATTTACTTCACTTACTACACTTGACCATTCTGAGTATTCTCCATCACTCATTTTACTTTTCATAGCTTTAAGCAATTCTTCATCACCCATAACTTGCCATGCTGCTTGAAGCTCTGCATCTTTTAGATCTGGATAGGTTGTAGTTTCTATTATAAGTTTAGCTAAATATTTATCATTATCTGTTTCTATTACTTTTTGACCTTTTACAAAACTAACTTTTCTGCATTTTTTTCTTATTTCATCACCTGTAGTTGATGCTATAGGTTTGAACCTCATTTTTCTTTTTTTTCCGCCCATAGTTATTTCTCTTTCTATTTCTTCCACTTCTTCAAAAGAGTCCATTAAAAAGTCTTCAAATTTATTCATTATATTTCCTCCTAATTATCCTAATGTTGGTTTATTAAATTTATTTAATATATCTACATCTTCAAAAGTAAATGCCATATCTTCTTCTAAAACTTCACTTTCTACATCAAAAGCAGCCATGCTTACCTCATCAAGGTTACAGTTTTTTAATACTACTGTTTGTCCTCCTAAGCTACTTGTTGGATCCTCATTGGTTACAGTAATATCAAAATAAACATCTCTACCTTCTTTTATATAGTTAAGCATTAACTCTCTGAAAAGAGAAGTTGCATAATACACAGTAAGTGTACCTGTACCTTTCCAGCCTGCTGCCTTATTTTGAGTAGCTCTATTACCTAAAGTTTTCCCTTCTGTTTTTTGTTTTTCAACTTTAGATTCTAACTTCTTTGCATAAAATAATTCTTCATTTCTACCATTTACAGTTATATATGCTCTTGCCTCAGCACCACTAATAGTATCACTAAGCTTTAAAGATCCCATCTAACATACCTCCACATTCATGTATAATTTTTCCATGCTATCTATTGGTTGTACTTCAACCTTTACTAACACAGAGTCTTTGTCTTTTCCTTTTTCAATTTCAATATCTTCTGGAACAACATTTTCAAGGGCATCTATTTCTTGAAGCTGCTCTAAAAATTTAATTACATCCTTTTTAAAAAGAATTCTGCCATCTACGCTATTAGCAATTTTGCCAATGTAATTAGTTTCCCATAATAGTTTAATTCCATTATTTATTTCATATAAAGTTCTTATTAATCTATTTTTTCTATAGTCTTTATCTTTATCTTCAGTAAATGTTTTAAGAGTATTAATATCTTGTTCTATGACTACTTTTCTATTATTAATAGTAAACACTATTTCTCCATTATTTAAAGCATCTGTTATTTCTTTATTTGTATATTTGATATCTACATCAATAGCACCATCATATTGAAGATATGTGTTAGATTGATTTATATTTGCTCCTGCTGTAGCTCCAGTAACAAATGCAACTGCCTTATCAGATGTTATTTTAGTTCCATCCCCTAAGATAACTCCATTTTTAACGCTAATAACATTTTCGCTATCAGCTTCAGCATAATTTTCTAGAACTAATTGTACTTGTCTGCCATCTTCTTTTAATCTCTTTACAAAATCAGTAGCTACAGCTTTTATATCAGACTCCTTGGTTGGCATTCCTATAGTATGGAATTCATGTGCTTCAATGGCTGATAAATAATCAGTATAATTTTCATTAGTAACAGTTCCATCCTCACCGCCTTTTAATGGTAGTCCTGATGTAGTTTTTAATTCTCCAGTTCCTTTGAACTCAACATAACCATTTGGTTTCAAATCATCTATAGTTTTAACTAATTGTTTATCAACTTTATTACCTTCAAAAGTAGTTATAACCTCAAATTTACTTATGTCGTCTATATCATTTTGTACTATTACAGTAATATTATTTCCCTTTGTTCCACTATACTTAGCATTTATAGTTNNTGCAACAGCTTTACTACCCTCATTAACTCTATATAGTAAAAGTGTCTTAGCTTTCTTAAATACTTCTCTAATTAATAAAGCACTATTATCTGATATATTGATCCCCAATACTTTTGATAAATCATCATCAGCATGTATAGTAATGATTTCTTTTTCTGGTCCCCAAGGCAGTGTTAAAGGTAATGTTGCAATTCCTCTTTCTCCTATTGATGCTATTACATTCTTTTTAGATTTAAAGTTTATATATGCTCCTGGTCTTACTTTATTTTGTGATGTCCATGTTCCTCCAGCCATCTATTTCACCTCTCTCTTTTTAAATTCATCTATAATATTGTTAGCTTCCTCTAATGAGTATTCCTTATCATCAAGTAAAGCCTTTAAAATATCCTTTTCTATTTGTGTAAATTTATTAGAATTAACAATTTGCTCTTTATTAAATTTAATTTGTTCAATTTCTTTTTTAGTCATTCTTCAATTCGACCTCCTTATTTAACACTTTCATTTTAGTCACTTCTTCTACTTCCCTAACTACTTTGTAATTAAATTGTAAAAAAAAGTGCAATACTCCATCTATAATTTCATGTTCCATATTACTAGCTCTATATAAATCTTTATCTACAGGCACATACTCAAGAACTTCATAAAGTTTATTAGCAACCTCTAAGCAATCTAAATTAATCTCCTCTTTACCAGTAAAATAACTCACATCAAAATATATACTTTTTTTATACCTAATGTTAAGTTCTTTACTTTGCTCTGATTTTAAAACTTTAATAAAAAAACAAGGTGCTTCAAAACCCTGCTTTACTTCTTCATCATATATATTTATGTTAGGAAACTCTTTATTCAGCTTTTGGCTAACCCCTACTCTTAAATTATTTATAGTTGATATACTATCGCCTCCCTTAAGATCTACCATAAAGTATTTGTTTTAATAATTGAACTTGTTTTTGCTCTAGAAACTTAGGCAGCTCTTTTTCTATTTCTTCCATAGAAATAGTTGCCATAAACTTTCCTTCTACCCATGCTTTACCATCTTCAGTTAAATACCCATACTCCACATGTGAAGCATATTCTAAATCATTAAATATTTCTACTATATAACTATTGCCATGTCTAACTACATTTCCTATTTCCCAGTTTTCCTTTAAATCTCCTTTAGTTTTATTAGGATAGGCATCTACTGGAGTTCTCTTCTTAATCTTTTCTTTAGCTCTAAGTGCCATTTCAAGTAAAAATTCCTTTATCCATCTTTCAATTACTCTTTCATCAAGAGCTTTTTGGAATCTCTTAGATATCTTCTTAAAATGACTGCAATCAAAGTTTCCAAGTCTAGCCATTATGATTTCTCCTCTTTATTTAATATCAATTCTTGATGGGTATAATAAACTAACTCTTTTATATCTTTATATTTAGTAGCTATATTTAATTAATTATTTATCACTCCTATTTAGGTAAAGCTTAATTTCTCTTTAGTTATATGGTCTTTATTATTTGCTTTGTATTTTTAGGATAAATTCCAATAAAAAAATCCTTAGAATCACATTCTAAGGGTGTACCTAAAAGCTTTTTAGTTTCATTTGATTTGCCTCAGTAATATATGAGCTTTTTAATATTTTTTAATCATGTCATTTTTATCACCTCCAATATGATATTTATATTAATTATTTCAAGTAACACTTATATAAGTAGATACCTAATATAATTTTCCATACTATCATATTATCATGCTGCTAATATCTTTAAAATATCAAGAAAATATCATTATTGTATCATACCGAATTCTATACTATTCTCCAGCTACAATATATAAACTTTTCAGTCATGTCATTTTCATCACCTCCAATACGGCATTTATATAGATTATTCTAAATAGCACTTATATCTTTATAAGTGCTAAAAAAGCACCTACATAAGTAGATGCTCTTAAGGCATGTGAAAGAAAATAATAAACTAATATACTGGCATATTATTTTTTTCAATATGCCAGTATATAATTTTCCATACTATCATATTATCATGTTGCTAATATCTTTAAAATATCAAGAAAATATCACTATTGTATCATATCAAGTTCTATACTATTATTCAGCTACAATATATAAACTTTTCAGCCATATCATTTCTGCCACATCTAATATGATATTTATATGGATTATTTCAAATAATACTTATATTTCTATAAGTGCTAAAAAAGCACCTACATAAGTAGATACTCTTAAGGCATGTAAAGGAAAATAATACACTAAGTATACTGGCATATTATTTTTTTGAATATGCCTTAATATAATTTTCCATACTATTATATTATCATGTTACTAATATCTTTAAAATATCAAGAAAATATCACTATTGTATCATATTGAATTTTATACTATTCTCTATCTACATTATACAAGCTTTTCAGCCATATCACTTCTGCCACCTCTAATATGGTATTTATATGAATTATTTCAAATAACACTTACATTTTTATAAGTGCTAAGAAAGCACCTACATAAGTAAGTGCCTTTAAATATACTTTTCTATACTATCATATTATCATGTTATTAATATCTTTAAAATATCAAGAAAATATCACTATTGTATCATATCGAATTTGATACCCTCTATTCCAAATAGAAATATACTTAATTCATTAGTCATCTCCTTTACCCATCTTTTAGCTGTTATTACACTACAATTCAATTCTTCTGCTACATCTTCATAACTCTTTTCATCTTTATAATATTTTTCTAAAGCTAAATACTTTTCTGTGGAGCATAATTTTTCTTGCTTATTCTTAAGCATTTCTAGAGCCATATCAATATGAGATAGCATTATTAATGTTTTTGTTTTACTTCTTTTTATACTAAGTATATATAGTTCATCTACGTCATCTAATATATCAAGATAATCACTTTCATCTCTTATTTGATTAATATCATCTATGGCGTTCTTAATATGATTTTTTAAATCATTATAGTGTTTTAATAATAATCTAGTATTATGAAATCTTTTATCTTTTCTTTCAATCATTTTTTCTTTATCATATTCTCTTATAGCTTCTTTTACAGCTTTATTTATTATTTCATCTATGCTAACTTCACTATTCAATAATATCACCTTCCTAATTTTTTAATACTCATACTTATTCATTTATAATTAATTTAATGGTTTAAATAATTTACAGGTTGTACACTTTTATGCGCAATGATAATAATAGGCTTATTTTTAGAATCTGTATTTAAGAAATAGCAGCTTCTTCAATATGCCTTAATATTTCTAAAATCATTACGTCTATATTATATTTCACATTATTTCTTTTTATTGTGTATGACTTTGAAATTTAATTACTACCATTGTTTCCGTTAGTGATTTCTTCCAATAATCCGTGTATTATTTCTATAGAATCATCTATATAATTATCTCCAGGATTGGGAGCTTCTATCGATCTTAAATTGCTTAATATCTCTTCAAGAGATTCTTTGTATCTCTCCATCATATACCCACCTTCACTTTCTTTATTTTGGCCTATTGATATATTAATTTAATATATCGTAATAATGGATTATGCCATCAGGTCATTTTTCTATCTTTACACCTCATTTCTATCACTATTAGTTGTAATACAGAGTAAAAAAATATCTTTCATGCTACAATCAAATTCATTTGACATTTTTAAAGCCGGTGAATGGCTTAATTCTTTATATTCTCCTTATAATTTACACATCATACTGTTACTTATATCTAAATCTTCAACTACTTCTTTAGCTATATTAAATTCAGCTTCTTTTCTTAATATTGTAATATGGTCCACAATATGTTTATTGCCCTTTCTCCGTTTTCTAAATTCTATATTCATATTTTACAACCAATAGTGATATCAGACAAGGGTTATTACAACTATTAGTGGTAATTAAGGTACTATTTTCTTTAATTTACTATTGATAGCTTTGAATATCACCATTGGTTGTATTGATATTTTTATCACTGTCGGTTACAATACTAATAATGATAAAAATTCGTCGAGGTGATTAATGTGATTGGAGAAAAAATTAAAGAATTAAGAAAAGAAAATGAAATTACACAAGAAGAATTAGCTAAAAATATAAATGTTAGCACCTCCATGGTAGGAATGTATGAAACAAATGCCCGTAAACCAAGTTATGAAGTACTGATTAAAATAGCTAAATATTTTCGAGTTTCTACTGATTATTTATTAAATACAGGGGAAAAATTAGATACAGCTATGAATTCTTTAAATAAGATCAACCATATGACCAAAGATACTCTTACTCCTAAACATAAATGTATAAATAAAAATGATGGTAACAAAGAATTATGTGATATTGATCAATTTAGTACTGCGGAAGAAGCTATGCAATTCATATTAAAACAACCATCAGTTATGGGTTTTGGTGGATTTGATATAAATGCAATGAGTGGAGATGAAATATTAGATTTTGCAAATGAATTGTTAAATCAGCTAAAGATATTAAGCTATAAATATAAGAAATAATTAACATATATATTTAGATTAAATGGTCATTATATTACAATACATAATCTAAGATATTCGTATGTCAAGCGCATGCTAAAAGATTCAAACACACCAATTTTACATCTTATTTAAAAATGACTTAAAAAAGGAATGTATCTAATTATATATTATAGATGCATTCCTTTTTACTATAAGTTAATCTACTCAACATTTCTTTAAACTCCATAGTACACATATGACTGAAACTAAAAAAACTGGTTCTACCGGCAATGATAAACATAGAAAGACTTAATACATTAAATTAATAAAATTTAATGTATTATTTTTTAGACTTTTTATTACGTTGCTAATTTTATTTCTAGCCTCATCACCTGTTAAGTTATTGCTTTGTATATATCTAATCACATTTGTTTTTTCAATCTCGCTCAAATTCTCAAAGTAATTTCTTGCTTCTGGTTCTTTAAAAAGTGCCGACCCAAAACCTTCTGGAATGTCAGGGACGTTTGGGTTAGGGTTGTGTCCTAATCCTATAAAGTTCTTATCACTCATTGTTATTATTCCTTTCGTATAGTAAGTTAATGGGATGAAATTCACCCTTAGTGANNTAGGTTAAATTTTCATTGTGGAATCCTATATAATGTGCTGAGACCTAAAAGTAAGTCTTTTTTATATCATTTTGATGTTATTAAAGATTGAACGTACTCTAGCATTTCATTTCTTGATTGTATCCTATGAGTATTGTCAATAATCTGCTGCTGAGCTTCTTGCGATAGTGAAAGAAAAGAATCCATTGCGTTATGTTGTTCAAGCGCTATTCCTAAGCCTAGTGGTATTTCAGGACCATTTGTGCATTTTTCCATCTCGTCACCTCTGATTGTTATCGTAGGAATTTTTCTATATATTTAAATACTTTAACTCATATTTATGAAATCTATTGAGTTATTATTTAGATTTTTTATCGCATTATCAATTTTATTTTTTGCGTCAGTACCTGTTAAATTGTTATTTTGTATGTATCCTATTACATTTGTTTTTTCCTCATCACTCAAATTTTGGAATGAATCTCTTGCATCAGGCTCTTGTAAAAGCGCCATTGCAAAGCCCTCTGGAATATCTGGAACGTTTGGATTAGGGTTATGGCCCATTCCTATAAAATTTTTATCATTCATTTAGTATCACTCCCCTCTTATAAAATTAGTTTAAGCTTGGCGATACAACGCCGGTAAAAGTTATTGCCTTAGTTCTTATCTATAATATTAAATTTATATTTTTATAATCAATCTCGTTCTAAGTTTTTTATTTCTTTCTTAACCACTCCATAGCTGCTTTCCAATCATTTTCTTGTAAATCTTCAAATTTATTAACCTTTCTAAATTTACAAATATATTCTTCTGATATTTTTTTCTCCTTTGATAAGTTCCTTATTTCTTCTGCTTGCTCTTTTGTAATTTTATTAGGTTCTTTTGCTTCTGATATGGTGTGTACTGTAGTAGTGCTACCATCATCCTCATCTTCACTTGCTATGCCAAGCATAGCTGATAGTTGGTATCTTCTAGCGTATGTAATTGAGCTTCCAGAACCTTGTGCTGTAGGTTTATCACTCTTTAATTTTAGAGGTTCACTTTCTATCCACTCTCCACTCTCATGTAATAACATAGTTGTTATAGCCACCAAATTGCCATCTTCACTATTAGGCATTTGTATATAAGATAAACCATGTTTGCTTAAAGGTTCTTTAACTGTATTTATAACTTCATCTAATGGAGCATATTTACTATTAAAAAATGGATTATTTGCTACATTTTTAGGATTTTTAACCTCTGCTTGGAAATCTTTTAAAGCTGAAGCTAGCTCTTTTATACTTTCCGATTTTTTCACCAGTTCTACCTCCTATTCTACTTTTACTGTTATGCTTTCCTCTTCTAAAATACTTATGCCTAGAATAACCTTCCTTGTTTCTATATCTATACCATCTTTGAAAACTTTTTAATACAGCTCCATATAGTTCTTTGCTAATTCTTAATATCCAAGAATTTAGGCTATTTTTCAGAGAATTATTTTCCAATTAAAATATTTAAGTGGTAGACTATATATTAATTTTTTAGATAATTTTATTTATATAGATATATAAATAATCATTTAGTAAAAATAAGGAAATACTAAAGAAAAAGACAATTAAAAATCTTAATATAGATTTTAGGCTTTAAAAAGATAAAATTTATCTTAAGTGATATCTATGTCAAAAGTTCTATATGAGTATTTAAAAGAATTGAAAGATGATAAAAAAATTGTTAATATAAATAATAGGCTTTTTAATTTAAAAACACAGATTCGTGCAGTATCTATTTAAATCAATTATTTAAATTAAGGAGGTATGATATTATAGTAGATGAGCTAAGTCATGCTTATACTACTGAACTTACAGTTAATTAGGTAGATTTTAGGGCTACCACTAAATTTCTTGAACATAATGTTGAATAGGCATTGAGAATATATTCTCATGTAAATAAAAACATGTAAAAAAGCAACGAACATAATAAAAAATTTTTTAATGGATTAAAACTTAGTATTAATCTATACAAAGTTAATGGACTTTTTCGCGATAATGTCCATTATTGTAAATATTATTTAAGGGACGTGATTTCTATGGAAAATAAAAAAGTAAATGTATTAATTTCAAAAGAGCAAATCGATGAAGCTTTAGAGAGACTAGGCTGTGAAATATCTAAAGATTATGAGGGCAAAAAACTCTATGTCCTTTCACTTCTTAGAGGAAGTTTTATATTTGCTGCTGACTTAGTTAGAAAAATTCAAGTTCCAACAAAAATAGGCTTTATGACTACATCAAGCTATGGACATGATGAGCAATCTTCTGGAACTGTTAAGGTAGTAAATGATGTACCTGATAATATAGAAGGATATGATGTACTAATAGTTGATGATATAGTTGATAGCGGTATTACTATGGAATTTGTTATGAATCATATTAAAGAACTAGGTGCTAATACTGTAAAATGCTGTACTCTTTTAGATAAACCATCTAGAAGAAAAGTAGATATTGCACCAAATTATTGTGGATTTGAGATTGAAGATGTATTTGTAGTTGGATATGGGCTTAATTATGGAGATTATTATAGAAATATTCCATACGTATTCAATTGGGAAGAGAACTAATATTATTTTTCTACTGATAACAATACTAGGTTGTTGTCAGTTTTTTTCATTTAAAGGCCTAAAAAATAACTAGTCAACACACTAGTTATTTTTCCCCTTTAATAAAAAGCATCCTAAATTTACATGCTTTTCATATTTATATCATAAGTTAATTTTAACCCACATCATTATTAAAATTTAATTCATTAGAATTTATATAATTTCTTAATAGTCCTCTATAAACAATATTTAATTTATCTAATTTTTGTATATCTGCTGGCTTAATCATTGTAAATTCGCCTTCAAAATTAAATATACCACTTCTTTCTAAAACTTCTGATACAAATTGTGAGCAAAAGTAATGATATTTCCTTTCTAAAGACATTTTAAAAGCTACTGCTAAAACACCTAAAAAATTGTATCTATATTTATCCTGCTCTTCTTCAAACTCTTTAATGATCTCTTTTGCCTTCTCATACTGTTCCAATGTAACATCCATTGAATAAACTATACATTTAGTATTGCAAAACCTTTTATAAACACCATCATCAACCTTCTCTTTAATAAATCCTCCTATAAAAGGATTTTTAGGTGCTTTTCTTCCAAAACTATACATTTCACTTAACTCTGGATCTAAAGCTATAGATGTATGGGAATACTCATTTCTAGTATATATTCTTATGGCTCTTGAGAGAGTTGTTCCTGTAAAAGTAAGCATAATATATATTTTTTCCATTTCTTCCCCCCTAAGTACATAACTAAGAACAAAACTTAGTTGTTAGTTACATATAGATAATATATCAAATTTTAATACTTTGCACAAATAGTTTAAAATACAAAAACTATTATCTCATAAACTTTAGACAATAATTTTTTTACTAAACCCACGAGATTTTAATTCACAACTTTATTCAATTCACAATTCACAATTATGAACATTTCTCAGTTATCACTGAGAAATTTTGAATTGAGTTTGTAGTGGCGAATAGTTTTCGCCACACAATAACTAGCAATTGCATTGCTAGTAAAGATATTAGTTAAAGAAATTATTTTAATTAAAAATAATTTCATCCTAAATTGTGAATTGTGAATTGTGAATTTTGCATTGTGCATTATTATTTATAAGTGGCTATTTTAATTTGAATTCCCGCCATTTAAGTCTAGTTGCACAGAAGTTTCTGGTATTTTTCCTACAATTACTGTTTCTGTTATAGGTAATTGACTAATTACTTCTACTTCATTATACCCTATTGGCAAAACCACCTTTATTTTAGCTTTTACTTCTACGTATATTGTGTGCCTTGTTTGATTAATACCAGCACTTTCAAAATCTGAAATGTATCTAGTTTCCACATGTCCAACAGGTTGCATTGTTGCAGTAATATTAGGGCCTAAATTAGATAATAAATTGTTTTTAGTTACATATCCTATTGGAAACTCTATACCTACTCGTCCAATCTCTTTTAACTCTCTTTGTACTCTTAAAGATACATCCGTAGCAATTTTATTCATTTTAAGAGTATCAGCCTTTAAGAGAATTATATTCCCTTCTAAATCTTTCTCAAAATTAATAATTTCATCATATTCAAATTGATTTATATATTCCTCAATAATTGATTTATTAATTATATCTGTGGCTTTTGCTCTCATCTCCCCATCACATATTACCATAATGTTAGGGGTTATCACCTCATTAAAATAATAAAGAAAGGCTATCAGCACAGTACATATAAAAACTATAATTGATATTATTTTAATTTTTACTTTTATTTTCATATTTTTCATATCTCCTAAAATATTTTTCTAAAATATGGTTTACATTGTAACAAATTAGTAATAATTAATTATATGTACTATTATTCATTTGAAGAATATTTATTATAGATTTTATTAATTCTTTATATTATGGTATAATACAAAAAAACATAATTAAAGTGAGACATTTTCAAAAATAACTAATTAGTATGTTAAGTTATTCTGCACCATACTTTATTAATCTTATTGATACCCCTGGTATCAGTGAGACTAGAGTTCTTGTTTGATACAAAATAACCTAAGCATATTTAAATAGTTATTTTATTTAAGATGTCTAATAGAATCTTAAGGAGGAAACCTTATGAGTGAAAAGAAAAAGGGTTACGCTAAAAAAAAGCGTTCTCGTAAAAAAACCCGTTCCAAAATATTTAAGGGTATATATATAACACTTATTATTGCATTATTGGGATCTATTGCAATAGGTGCTGGAGTGGGCTATGGAATGATAAAAACTGCTCCTGAAATAGATGTTCAAAAATTTCTAGAAGTAGAAGAAACTTCTACAATATATGATAATAGAGGTATATTAATTGATGAATTTAATACCTCTGAAAAAAGAATTTCTGTATCTATAGATAAAGTACCTAAAATTTTAAAAGATGCCTTTATAAGCATTGAAGATGAGCGCTTTGCTTCTCATAAAGGTATAGATTTTAGAAGACTTGGTGGTGCTTTTGTTGCAGACGTAAAAATTAAATTAGGTTTATCTGATGGAAGTCTACAAGGTGCATCAACAATAACTCAGCAATTAGTTAAATATAGGTATTTTTTAGAGGACTCTTTAAATAATAGAGCCTCAATTAAAAGAAAAGTTCAAGAAATGTACTTAGCTTATAAATTAGAAGATAAATTAACTAAAAATCAGATATTAGAATCCTATATGAACACTATATTCTTAGGCGGTAGTGCCCACGGAATCGAAGCTGCTTCTAAGATGTACTTTAGTAAATCCGTTGGTGATTTAACAATTAAACAGGCAGCCTTTATAGCTGGTGCTGCACAAAACCCCTCAGTTTCTTTTGCAAATGCATTTAAGAATTATAAAGAAAATGTGCCTTTTGACTCACCTAGGACAAAAACAGTTTTAGGAAAAATGCTTGAGACAGGTGCTATAAATCAAGCAGAATACGATCAAGCAATGGCTGAAAATTTATTATTTAAGTTTTCATTAAAATCTAACAACAAAATGGACTATGAATATTTCTCAAGACCTGTTATTGAGGAAGTTGCTAAAGACTTAATGACTGTTTATGGATATAATAAAGAAAAAGCTTATGATGAATTAATGTATGGTGGTTATAGAATTCACACTACAATGGATAAAGCTTTACAAGATGAGGTTCAAAAAGTTATTGATGATGAAAATGGCGAATTAATTTCTCCATATATGAATCCTAACCTTCAAGCTTCTGCTGTAATTATGGATTATAAAAGTGGGGAAGTTAAGTGTATAATTGGTGGACGTGGTGATCAGCCTGCAAACTCTTATAATAGAGCTGCATCTGATAATTTCTTAAGAGCACCAGGCTCTAGTTTAAAACCTCTTACAATATATGCGCCAGCAATTGATTCTCAAATACTAACTGCTGGATCAGCTTTTGAAGATGCACCGGTTCCAACAGAAATAGGCTCAAAATATGGTAATCCACCGTATGACACTAAAAACAGCCCTGATATGTATAGGGGATATGTTACTATGAGGGATTCAATTAGAGTTTCTGCTAATACAGTAGCAGTTAGAATTGGTGATGCCATTGGTCTAGATTTGGCAGCAGAATATGGTACTAAGTTTGGTATTCATCTTGATAATGATGATAAAAGTAGCATGGCTGCAATGGCACTAGGCCAATTGGATGGTGGTGCTTTAGCTGGAACTAATCCATTAGCATTATCAAGCGCCTATGGTGCTTTTGGAAATAATGGAATAGTTACAAAGCCAAGATTATACACAAAAGTTGTTGATAGAAATGGTAAAACTATTTTAGAAAAGAAACTTGAAAGTAATAAAGTTATATCGCCTGAAACAGCATATATAATGTTTGATATGCTTAAAGAACCTATAATAGGTACTGGTCCTAGTGCTAATTTTGGTAATATGCCAATAAGGGGTAAGACAGGTACATCTTCTGATTCTAGAGATCTTTTATTTACAGGATTAACACCTTATTATTCTTGTGCAGTTTGGATGGGTAATGACGATTATACCCCTGTTGAAGGTATGAATAGTGATAATCCTTCTGCTCTTTGGGGAAGAATAATGGCAATTGCTCATAGAGATTTACCGTACAAAGAAATTGATAGACCTGCTGGTGTAATTAATGTAGATGTATCTAGAGATTCTGGTAAGCTTCCAACAGATCTATCATATAGAGATCCTAGAGGTGACAGAGTTTATTCAGAATTGTTTATTTCTGGTACTCAACCGACAACCTTAGACGATGTACATGTGGAAGCTGATGTTGTTAAAGGTGCAGATGGAAGATACTATTTACCATCTGAAAATACTCCAAAAGAGAGAATTGAAAGACGCGTCTTTATAACAAGAAGCTATTCTCCATCAGTTTATCTCCAAGATTCTCCATGGGTATTACCAACAGAAAAAGACACAAGTAAATATGACATTATAGATAGTGGCAAAGATAAGGATAAAGATAAAGACAAAGATAAAGATAGTGATAAAAACAAAGATAAAGATAAGGACAAAGATAAGGATAAGGATAAAGATAGCGACAAAGATAAGGATAAAGATGAAGAAATTAATGAAAATGATGCAAATAGTAATAATGAGCCCCAAAGATCTAACCTACAAACTATGAATTTTCATCAATCTTTAACTATAGGTAGTGTATTTAAAAATATATCTTTTACTAAATTTATAGATAATATATCTAATTATATAAAATCTTAACAAATAAAAAGTTGGCAAATTAATTTGCCAACTTTTTATTTTGTTTTAGGATTAAATAATAATGCCATTATATAGCCAAAAACAATTGCACCGGTTATTCCTCCAGCTGTTGCTTTTATTCCTCCTGTAAAAATACCTACAAATCCTTCCTTTTGGACCTCCTCAATAACTCCTTTAGCTAGTGAATATCCAAAACCCGGTAGTGGTACAGTAGCACCAGCTTTTCCTATTTTAACTATTTTCTCATATATATTAAATGTTTGAAGTATTACACCACTTGTAACAAATATAACCAATATCCTACCAGGAGTTAACTTAGTTGTATCCATCAATATTTGTCCTATAACACATATAATTCCTCCTACTATAAATGCAGCTATGTAATCATTCATATTTACTCCCCTCCAATCTCTACAGCCACTGCATGAGCAACTCCCGGTATTGTTTCACCTTGTAATGGAGAAGTGGAGCTTAAAAGTGCGCCTGTAGAAATTAATAATACTTTTTTAAATTTACCTGTAAGCATATTTCTATATATGTATCCAGTCATAACTGCACCAGAAGAAGCACATCCACTCCCACCAGAGTAAGTATTTTGCCTTTCGGAATCAAAAATTTCATCACCGCAATCAATATAGTTTGAGCTAATATCGTAACCATATTCTAAAAGTAATTCTTGTGTGATTTTTTTCCCTATCTTACCTAAATCACCTGTAACTATAAGATCATAATAATTTGGGTTTCTGCCTGTATCTATAAAGTGTTGCTTCAATGTATCCACTGCTGCCGGTGCCATAGCTGCTCCCATTTCATTTGGATCTGTAATTCCATAATCTTTAACTTTCCCTGTAGTTATATGAGTTATATATGGCTTACTTTTGTCATCATTTTTACTAATAATCATGGCACCTGCTCCTGTAACAGTCCACTGTGAAACTGGCGCTCTCTGGCTTCCCATTTCAAGAGGCAATCTAAACTGCCTTTCTGCTGAAGAAAAGTGGGAGGAAGTTGATGCTATAGAGTAATCTGCGCAGCCTGATTCTATAGACATCGCAGCTACACTCATTGATAGTGTCATATTCGAGCAAGCTCCATAAATGCCCATAAAAGGTATATCTAAGTCCCTAGCCATAAAACCAGATGAAAATAATTGATTTAGCAAATCTCCACTAAACATATAATTTATATCACTTTCTTTTAAATTTGCTCTTTCAATACAAGATGATACAGCAGTATAATGAATCTTACTTTCCGCCTTTTCGAATGTATCACATCCAAACATATCATCTTTCAAAATTTGATCAAAATAATCCTTTAGAGGCCCATCTCCCTCTTTTGGACCAACTACATTGTAAGCACTAATTATTCTTGGTTTGCTATCAAGACTTACAGTTTGTGTTCCCATTCTAACAGCCATTGAAATCACCACCTAAAAATATAATATAATAATCCTAAAATAACAGAAGAACCTATACCATAAACCAAAACTGGTCCAGCAACTGTAAACATTTTTGCAGCAACTCCAAATACAAATCCTTCTTTTTTGAACTCTATAGCAGGAGATACAATTGAATTTGCAAAACCTGTAATTGGCACTACTGATCCTGCTCCTGCATAATCTCCTATTTTATCATATACTCCTATACCGGTTAAAAATGCTCCTATAAATATTAGAATAACTGATACATAGCCTGGTATTTGTTCTGTGACAAATCCCCATCTAGTAAGCATATTTTGTATGAATTGGCCTATAACACATATAAGTCCTCCAGTCCAAAATGCACGAAAACAGTTTCTTAATAACTTAGGTTTTGGAATAGCTTTTTCATAAATATCATAAAATCTACTTACTATTTTTTTTTCCTTTGCTTTCATTACTTCACCGTTGACAAATTCTATAAGGTTATACCCTACCTATTTTATTATTTTCTACTATAATTTTTTCATATACTAGCTTTAGTATATAGTTAGTTATAAAGGGTAATTTCCTTACATAGTCACAAATATTTTTGCGCATTTGATTTGTGACATGTCAACATTCTCCTTTCTTCATATTTTTAATAATTATTTTATAATAGATAAAAAATCTTTAAGAATATAAATTTTAATGAAAAATTATAATTTTAAATAAATGATTATAGAAAATTCTTATAATTTTTTATGAATGTTTTTAACTGTTGTCACCTTCTTTGAATTACTAAAATATATCACAATAAATATTATTTCCAATTCATATTATTTTATGAAAAAAAGATAAGATGATAATACATCTTATCTTTAACCACTTAATTTCTCTCTCATCAGTTTTAATACTTTTTTCTCAATTCTAGATACTTGTACTTGGCTTATTCCCATCATTTTAGCTACTTGTATTTGAGTTTTATCTTTAAAATACCTAAGCATTATAATTTGGCGAGATTTTAAATCTAACTTTGTTAGTGCTTCCTTTAAGGCAAGTCTATCTATAACTTCTGTATCTTCTTCATAATCTTCGCTTAATTTATCTATCAAAAGCACAGGTGCGCCATCATCATGGTGGATGGTATCATATAAATATTGCATACTATTTGAAGACTCTAAAGCTGTAATGATATCCTCTTTATCTATTTCTGAAAATTTAGATAATTCTTCAATGGTAGGTTCACGCCCTAACTTTTTAGTAAGTGTGTCCCTATCATAATGCAGCTTTCTAGCAGTATTTTTTATACTTCTGCTCACCTTTATTATACCATCATCTCTTAAAAATCTTTTTATTTCACCTACAATCATAGGTACTGCATAGGTTGAAAATTTCACATTAAAGCTTTCATCAAAATTGTTTATAGCCTTTACTAGACCTATACATCCTATTTGAAATATATCATCATACTCATATCCTCTATTTAAAAATTTTTTACTAAGGGATGACACCAAAGGTAAATTCATTTCTACTAGATTATCTAAAGCTATTTTATCTCCTTCTTTTGCAAGCTTTATAAGTTGCATATTATCATCGTAATTATAGCTATTAGCTTTCTGTGTTTTATCACTCATATTATTCACCTATCTTAAGGAATTAAAGGTCTTTTTCATAATTACTGTAGTACCCTTACCCTTCTCTGATATAACCTCTAAACCATCCATGAAAGTCTCCATTACTGTAAATCCCATACCTGATCTTTCTAAATCTGGTCTTGAAGTATATAGTGGCTCTCTTGCCATCTCTAAATTTTCAATACCTTTGCCTTCATCACTAACCATAACTGTAAGCTCATTATCATCTATAGCAGCCTCTAATGTAACTATTTTATCTCCATCGTCTTCATATCCATGAATAATTGCATTAGTAACTGCTTCTGAAATAGCGGTCTTTATATCTGTTATTTCTTCAATAGTTGGGTCTAACTGTGCTGCAAAGGCTGATACAACTACTCTTGCAAAACTTTCATTTTCAGATTTACTCAAAATTTCAATTTTCATTTTGTTATGATACATATTAATACCTCCACTAAACGCTTTTTATCCCTTGCTCCACATCATCATAAATATCAATAATTTTAAATAATCCTGATAATTCAAAAACTCTTTTTACTGATGGTTTTAAATTGGTAATACAAAGCTTTCCACCTTTCATAGAAAGCTTTTTATATCTTCCTATTACAGCACCTATACCGGAGCTATCCATAAAAGATACTCCAGAAAAATTCATTATAAGCTTATTGATGTTATCTCTATCTAGCATATCATCAATTTTATTTCTCACCTCTGAAGCGTTATGATGATCTAACTCTCCCATAAGCTCTACAATTAACTTATCTTCTATATTGTCAAACTTTAATATCATCTACATCCCTCCATATATTTAAACTAATAATTAATTATTTGATAATAAATTACAAATCATTTTAATCAATACTCTGTAAAATATTACTTTAAGTTAAACTATCAGTATATGATTTTAATTATCATATTATTTCTAAAACATTATAACATAAATATTCTATTAATTACATTATTTTCCTGCAAGAATTAACAATTATTCCATATTTATTTTAAATTAGTGATGTAAAGCAAGTTATTTTTCGGAGTATATTACCAAATATTCTAATTATAAAAGTGCTAAAATTCACTAATAGAAGCGCTTTTCCATCTACAAAAGGGTCATGCTCGAAAATTATTTTATATAAAATCTGCTATATATTTTAGCTTTGTTTTTTATTTCAAAATTTTATAATTTATTGGATGATAGATTAATGTTATAATAATTTACTTCTTTTTAAAAATCCTATGTGCTACTTAAAGCACATAGGATTTTATTATACTGATTGGTTTATTAATTCTATTTCCTTTGCTGTAAGTAAAAAATATTTATATAATTCTTCTTCACAATGAATAGATATTTCATTTATTGGAGGAATCAATAATTTCATAAGATTATTAGGATAGTATTCATATAAATCCTCTCCTAATTTTTTAGCAAAAGTTTTAAAATAAAACTCATAGATTTTACTATTTAATATAAATAATAAAAATTCATAGGTAAATTCGCTTTTTTCTTTTAACTTTAATGCATATACGTCTGCACTAAAATAACTACCAAAATCTAAAGAAAACTTATTACTGGAAGCCTTAAAAGGAAATATTATTTTATAGTCATCAAATATTTCTTTATTTCTCCCCCATTGGAGGTGATACCATTTTCGTACACCTCTTAAGCACTCTCTTCTACTACTAAGTTTTTCTTTATAAGGTGATATATGCTTCATGCAATTAGGATACTTATCTTCATCTTCAATTAAATCTGAGTAAATTATAAAAGAATTTTGTCTATTAACCTGGTTTTGCTTTATAAAACTACTTTTTATCCATGGTTTTAAAAGTTCTTTTTCTAAATTTTCATCCTCGATTATTTCATTTCTTACAACAAAAGCTTTGTCACATCCTGTAATAATTCCTTGATGACTTGTACAAATATCTATTAGTTTCACACTACATTTATTTTCAATTTTCTTTATAATATTCTTAACCTCATAACTTCTAAGTATCCATCGTTCTCCTTGCAAGGTAGATTGTTTAATATAAAACCTATTATAATCTTCTCCTTCATTTAGAAATAAAGAACTATAAAATCTATCATCTTTCCTACCTTTGTCAGATAACGGCTTTATCACTTCAACTTCGCCAAAACTCCCTTTATGCTTTTCCATAAATATTATAACTGGATCAATTCCAACTCCCTTAAAAGGTCGTATTCCATAAAAATCGATAATTTTTTTAATGTGAGTATTTTCATTTAATGTTTTTCTAAGTTCCTTACCACTAGAAGATTCTAAAAAATATCTAGAAGTTATAAATGAAATTCGCCCCTTATTATTTAAAGTGTCCAATGCCTTTTTAAAAAAGCAATAGGACAAATCACTTTTATCTTTGTAAATTTCCTTAAATTTTTCTTTTAACACTATTGAATAATCTTTATCTATAAATTTTGGTCCAACATAAGGGGGATTTCCTATAAAAATATCAAATTTATTATCCTCTTTCCATAAAAGAAAATCTTCATTAATAAAGTTGCAACTAATATTGGAATTACTATGATAAAATAAATCAATTTGAAGGATTTGAATAGCTATTGTATCAATATCAAAGCCATAAATATTATTTTTTATAATATGATTGTTTATATCTTCTTCCTTAAGCTTTAGTTTATTTTTCATATTTATTTCTTTAAGATTTTCTTTGTAAAGATTTACAAGGTGTAAAAAACAAGGAATTAATAAATTTCCTGCACCACAAGCTGGATCAATGATCTTTATAAATGGATTATTAATTATATCCACGCTAGTAATTGTATTCTCTATAATATACTTAGCTATTGGATAAGGAGTATATACTATTCCTTTCTCCTTATTAGTCTTCAATGAGTCATAATAGTATTCACCTATAGGTTTATTATCTTGTATTTTAAACTCTTTTTTAAAAGCCTCAATTGCAATCAATTTAAACATTGCATCTATAGGGTTTAACAATAAAGTATATAGCTCTTTTACTTTTTTCCTAAGAACCTCCACCACACTTCCCCCCCTTTAAAAATTAATTTTAATTGTTTATTTTAGTATATCATATAAAAATTTTTACTTAAACCATATTTTTACTGTAATGGACAAATTTATAGCATTTTCTTTATAATATTTTTTTATATTATATATTTAGTCATATAAAAAAATATCTATTTAGAGTTGATTAATATATTTTATTTGGCTTTGCTTTAATTTAATGTTGAAATTTGATATGTTTTTAAAGTATACTATAATTTAATTAAATCCATATATTAGGATGTAAGATTATTTATATTGAGCAAATTGGGGGAATTGATATGAATTATTCTTTTGGCTTTTCATGGAAAGGCTTTCTTATTGTTTTATTGCCTATGATACCTAATATTTTCTACTTTATGTTTCCAAATGCAATATCATCAAGAAAGGCAGAAAGCAGTCATTTGATATTAGACGCAATAGAGCATGGAAGTCAGTTAATTTATATTGCACTCTTAATTTTTATGATAACTAATAGATATGTATATATACAAAGTAACTATGTAATAGGTATGGCAATATTCCTATTATCTTATTATGTACTTTGGATTCTATTATTTGCAGGCAACAAAAATCTGATAGTACTTATTTGCATGGCAATTTTTCCTGTTGTATATTTTATTTTGGCAGAAATTTGGCTTCACAACTTCCCTGCTATTGTACCAACAGCAATTTTTGGAATAGTACATGTAATAATTACTTATATAGATTTTTCTTCGTCACATTAAGATTATAAGTATAATTATTTCTCTCAAGAAAAAATATGCCAAAACACTTAATGCGTTTTGGCATATTCCATTATATTTTGCTATTAACTATTTTCAATATTTCTTCTCTTAGTCTAGTACCTTCACTACTTATATTTTCAATATCTTTTCCTATACCATTTTTATATTCTTCATCTTTTATTGATGACATATTAATTTTTACATTTAATATAGCTGCTTCAATAGCACTTTGAGTCATAAGAGCAGCAACTCCTGCATCAGAAATTGCATTCTTATTTCCATATTGTGCAGCTATTAATATATATTTATATAGGTCAAAAGCTGCCTTAGCAGTTGATAGCGGTACTTCTAATGATTTCTTATAACCTAATTGTATTTTTTCACTTCTAACTTTCTTTTCCTCTTCACTGTCCTTAGGCATCTTGAAAGCTTCCATAAGTTCTAAAAATACCTTTGTATCTTCATTCATTAAATCTAAGAATTTAAATTTTAATTCTTCAGAGGCCTTTAATGTTTCATCTATAGATGCTTTTTTATCCTCTTCAAGTTCATTATAAGCCTTTTTACCTACAGTTAAATTGCATACCATAGAAGTTAATGCTGACGCTAATGACGCTGAAATTGCAGATACACTTCCACCTCCTGGTGCTGGTGATGATGACGCTAATTCTTCTACAAATTCTTTGACTGTTTTCTTTTCTAACATATATATCACACTCCTATATTAGTTTCCCACTACAATATTACCATTTTTAATGACCTTATATACAGAGTTTATTCCAAAATGATATATTAAATAATTTAAATTTTTAGCATTAAACATGACTATATCAGCTTTTTTTCCTACTTCAATGCTTCCTATTTCTTTTTCACGGTTCATAGAAGCTGCTGAATTTATAGTCATAGCATTTATAATTTCTTCTGGGAACATTCTCATTCCAAAAGAAGCAAACGTCATTACAGTCTGCATAGATTCTGTTGGTGATGTACCAGGATTACAATCCGTAGCCAATGCTACACAAACGCCTTTATCTATCATTTCTCTTGCCCTTGCAAATCTTCCAAGCATTAAATAAAAGGCAGTTGATGGAAGTAGTACTGCTACTACTCCATTATCAGCTAGTGCTTTTATTCCTTCATCACTTGCAGCAATTAGATGCTCTGCAGAGATTGCTTTTATTTCTCCTGCAAGTTCAGCTCCCCCTACAGATTCTACTTCATCTGCATGAATTTTAGGAATTAATCCATGCTCTCTTCCTAGTGAAAGTATTTCCCTACACTCTTCTGTAGTAAATACGCCCTCCTCACAGAAACAATCTATGAATTCTGCTAAATTATTTTCCTTAATATATGGAATCATGTCTTTAATTACTTTTATAAACTCAGCTCTTTTATCTACGTATTCTTTAGGAATAGCATGAGCACCCATAAAAGTTGATACTATATCCACAGGATGAATTTTATTAAGCTCTTTATTTACATTTAAAATCTTAGCTTCTGTTTCTAAATCTAATCCATATCCTGATTTACTTTCAACAGTAGTAGTCCCATGATTTAACATTATATCTAATCTAGCTTTACTCTCTTCTACCAACTGTTCAAAAGAAGCTCTCCTAGTACTATCAACAGTACTTAATATACCACCACCACTGTTTAATATTTCAATATATCCTACCTTGTTTAATTTAAGCGGAAGTTCTCTTTCTCTTGATCCTGAATACACTAAATGAGTATGTGGATCTACAAGTCCTGGAGTTACAGTCTTACCTTTTCCATCAATAATGGTGCAGTTTTCTGATAAATATTTATTATATCCATCTCCAGTTCCAACCTCAGTTATTATATCATTATTAATGACAACATAACCATTATTTATGATTTTGGCGTCTTTCATTTCTTCTTTAGTTTTTTTATAGCTACCTTCACAAGTTACTAAACAGTCAATATTTTTTATTATGATTGACATGAAGTACCTCCCTCTTTAACTTTTATTCACTTACTCTTTTTTCCAATATTTGATCCATAGAGAAGTTTTCTATTTGTAAATAGTATTCTGCACTATTAATTAATGCAGCCATAGGTAAAAGTCCAATAACCTCACTACCTACTACTGGTACTCCATAGCGTTTTGCTTCCATCTTAACCATTTCAAAAGCTCTATAAACTGCTGTTTTTTCATAGTTAACTAAATTCATTGAAACCTGTGCTATATTTCTTTCTTCAAGCATAACTCCCATAGCTTTAACGAATCTTAGTCCTCCACCTAAATGTCTTATAGTTTTAGCAATTTTATCTGCAATTTCTAAATTATCTGTACCTAAATTTACATTGAAAGCTACTAAAGGCTGTCTAGCAGATATTGCAACACATCCACCCTTAACATTTACTTCACTTGGACCATAATCTGGTTTCCAATTTTCTTCTTTAATCTTTTCAAAGAATCCTTCATATTGTCCCTTTCTAACAGTGGCTAGATTCTCTCTATGTGGAGCAGATGCTGCTTTTTCATATAAATAAACAGGTATTGAGAATTTTTCTCCTATAACTTTACCTACTCTATTAGCTATTTCCACACATTCATCCATTGATATATCACTAATAGGTACAAATGGTACTACATCTAGAGCACCCATTCTAGGATGTCCGCCATGATGAACACTCATATCTATAAGTCCATAAACTTTCTCTGCCATGTTAATAATAGCATTTTCTACCGCTGTTGGTTCACCTACTAGTGTAACAACAGTTCTATTATGATCTGTATCACTAGAGTAATCTAATAATTTTACCCCTTCTACTCCTCTTACAGTATCCATAATCTTTTCTATTTTTTCTTTATCTCTTCCTTCACTAAAGTTAGGAATACACTCAATAATTCTTGCCATAAAAATCTCCCTCCCTATGTAATGAATAGTATTTTAATAATTTATTTTTACTACTTTTTCAACCTTATCTAATATTGTATTATCAACAATAATCTCTAAAACTTTATCTAATTCTTTATACATAACAACGTCTTTATCAATAAAGTTTGCAACTTCTCTAACTGCCTCATAACATTCTTTAGTTCCTTTACCTAAAGTAAATCCTTCTCTAAAGTCTATTGCTTGACAAGCAGCTAAAAGTTCTGTTGCTAAAACCCTTTGAGTATTTTTTATTATATCTCTTGCTTTTCTTGCAGCTATAGTTCCCATACTTACATGATCTTCTTGATTTGCTGAAGAAGGTATAGAATCTACACTGGCTGGATGAGCTAATATTTTATTCTCTGAAACTAATGCTGCTGCCGCATATTGTGTAATCATAAATCCTGAATTTAATCCCCCATGCTTAACTAAAAATGCTGGTAGGTCATTCAATTGATAGTTTATTAATCTCTCAAGTCTTCTTTCTGATATGTTAGCCATTTCAGCTACAGCAATTCCTAAAAAGTCAGAGCTCAATGCAATAGGCTGACCATGGAAATTTCCACCTGATATTACATCTCCTTCTTCAGTAACAATTGGATTATCTGTAACAGAATTAATTTCTGTTTCTATTACACTCTGTATATATCTGATTGCATCTTTACTTGCTCCATGTATTTGAGGCACGCATCTTAAAGTATACGCATCTTGTACTCTTATTTCTCCTTGACTTGTTACTAATGTACTGTCTTCAACTAAATTTAATATGTTTTCTGCAGTAATAATTTGCCCTTGATGACTTCTTATTAAGTGAGTTCTCTTATCGTAGGCATCTTTAATACCTCTAAGTGCTTCTAAGCTCATAGCAGCTGCTATATCGCTTAATTTCATTAGATTTATTGCATCATAAATTCCAATAGAAGCTACAGATGTCATAACTTGAGTTCCATTTATAAGTGCTAGACCTTCTTTTGCTACAAGCTCAATAACTTCAATGTTAGCTCTTTTCATTGCCTCTTTACCGGATAGTATTTCCCCTTCATACTCAGCTTCACCTTCACCAAGCATAGGAAGTACCATATGAGATAATGGTGCTAAATCGCCTGATGCTCCTAAAGAACCCTTTTCTGGAATTGAAGGATGTACTTTTTTATTTAACATATCTACTAATGTTTGTAATGTAGATAATCTAATACCTGAATATCCTTTTGAAAGTGCATTAGCTCTTAAAAGCATAATTCCTCTAACATATTCTGTTTCAAGTTTATTTCCAAAACCGCAAGAATGAGAAATTATTAAATTTCTTTGTAGCTCTTTGCAATCTTCCCCTGAAATTGAAACATCAGAAAATTTTCCAAAGCCTGTAGTTATTCCATATATAACCTTGTCATCTTCTACAATTTTATCAACTATGTTTCTAGATTTATTAACTCTTACCTTTGCTTCCTCGCTAAGCTCTACTAGATAATTATTTCTAGCTACGTCTACTATTTGTTGAAGTGTTAAACTATTTCCATCTATAATAACCTTGTTCATATATTTGCCCCCTTTTTTTTATAAATAATATTCTTATTACATATAATTCTTTATAATATTAATTTAACCTTCAAAATAAACGAAATAAAATATTCTGAATATTTTTAATATATTATTGCTTTACCATGACAAAGTAATAATGTTGTGGCAAAATTACAGTAGTTAAAAATAATAAATATAAAGAGTTATAGTAAAAATTTTATTCTTAATACCTTAGTAGTTTTTAAATAAATTTTACACTTAATTTAATCTTCCCATTCTCTATAAATATTATTATAATAAATCTTTCTAGTATAGTTTTGAAAGCTAGCGCTTCACCTAATATTAAACTAACATAAGTTCTAAAGTACCAAATATAACTGCACTAGAAGGATCAATTAATATATAAATAAAATAGCTGACTATATTTCAAAATATTAAAATATAGTGAGCCATTATTGATTTTATTTAAATTATTCTTTTGCTAATATAATCATAGATATAATTATCAGTATGCTTCCTAAAGTAGTTTTAAAATCTACTCCTTCTCCCAATATCAGTATTCCTAATACTAAGGTAACAATAGGTTCTAGTGTTCCAAATATAGAAGCATTAGAAGGACCGATGATTTTAACACCCTGTAAAAATGCTATAAGGCCTATAACTGTAGATATAAATGCTAATAACAGTATGGCTACTAAGCTATAGAACTTTATATTTAAATTAATAGTTTGAGTTGGAAGTCCCAAAGCTAATATGCTTATAGCAGATACTAGTGATATGTAAAAAGTAATAACATAATTATTTGTTGATTTAATGTATTTATGAGAGGCTCCTAATACATAAAAAGAATATCCTATAGCAGCTATTAAGGCTAGTAAAATTCCTTTTATATCATAATTAGCTACTCCTAAATCTACCATTATAAATATCCCTAAAATACAAAGTATAAGACAGAGTATTTTTTTCAAACTTAACTTCTCCCCATAAAATACAAAAGATAAAAAAGTAACTATTGCTGGATAACTATGTATTATCATTGTAGCCATACCTACAGATATATAATTATAAGATAAAAATAACATCGTCGATGTTAAAGAATACCCAGCTACCCCTAAAAATATTAAAAGTGCATATTGTTTTTTTTCAAGCTTTAAAGATATATTCTTGCTTTTTATATAACAAAATAACATTAAAGTTGCAAAGGAAAACCTCAGAAATAAGGTCGTTTGTACACTTGCTCCTCCACTATAAGCTAATTTAGCAAGTATAGGCATTATTCCAAAGGCTATTGCTGATAATACAATATAAAGTATGCCATGTATCTTTTTCATATTCTCCTCCTTAGTTTTATCATCATATATCTTAAATAACATACCTTATAAGATATATGAGAATTTATTATATAAATAATTAATTAAATTTAAAAATATATGAATAATTAAATACAACAATATTTATTATATTATTAAAATCCAGTATTTTAAATACCTTTACAATTTTATCTTCTACAAAATAGAGTTATTCTTTAAAATTATTGTGTAGTAAAAAAAGAAGTCCATTTAGAACTCCATCATAAAGTAAATGTTTATGGATTATTCATTTACTATGTGGACATTTCTCAGTGATTGCTGAGAAATTTAGAATTTGTTCCGTAGCCGCGAACAGTGTTCGCCATAATCACTATCAATTTTATATTACTAGTCAAAAATATGTTTTAGGAAATTGTTTTTCTAAAAAAATAATTTCTTCCTTAATTGTGCA
>NZ_DKLM01000012.1:8318-35248 GCF_002455975.1 Clostridium sp. UBA6640 | reverse complement strand
TTATATATCCCTAGAAAAAGTGAAAATGAAAAAGCTTGGGGCGAAAAAAATGGAACAAGAGATAGCCTTAAGAAAAGGAATAATGAAATTTTTGAAAAATATACTTGTGGAATTAAAGTTTCAGAACTTGCAGATGAATACTTTCTTTCAGAACAAAGCATAAGAAGAATTATAAGTAGAGAAAGAAAATTAAGTTCTTAAATATAAAATTAAAGCCAATAAAAAACGTCTTATTATCAATATAATTTTGATAATAAGACGTTTTTTGCTCAACTTTAATATAGAACTGTTTTGGATATATAATGTAACTTTATTAAATAGTAAAATTTTAGTAGGAAAGCTTTTAATCAATTAAAAATTGATAATTATGATTAAAATTAATTTATTAATAGCTTTTGTAGGGGCGAACAGTGTTCGCCAGTTATATGAATTCATAGATTAAGTTTAAAAGTGATACATCCATAGGAAATATTTCAATATGAACTTAAACTATTAAAGTAAAAGATATTAAAGGGGAAAATGGGGTGTTTAAGATATGAATAAATTTGGAATACAATATTTAGATGATAAATCTTTGCGAAAGTTTTCAGGGAAAAAACATATATTTCATGATTCAACTGAGGATCATAGAGATATTAGAGAGCTTCTTAGGCAGTTTCAGATTGGATATACTGAACGTGATGTAGAAAAAGCTGAAACTTTTATGGAAGAACTATTTATTATTGGAGAAGAGACATGTGCACTTGGAACTTCAACGGAAGAATTATTTTTAGGTAGTGAAGAAGTAAAGACGTTGATTAGAGATGACTGGGAATATTGGGGTGATTTCAATATGGATTGGGAAAGGGCACATATTTCTGTTAAAGATGAAGTTGCATGGTTTGCTACTACAGCTTCTGTGAAACACACTTTTGAAGATACACCAGAAAGATATGATAGTTATGTTAATTTCATAAAAAATAAGGCTGAAGAAACAGGACTTACATCTAAAGAGAAAATTGCTTTTATCAATTGGGTGCTGGCTCTAACTTACCATCAGCGATTAGATGAGAAGAGAGAATACTTATGGCCTGTATGTTTAAGCGGAGTTCTATTAAAACAAGAGAACAAGTGGAAATTTACTCATCTCCAGTTTTCCATACCAAAGGCTAATTTTCCAGATCAGCGTTTTGAAAGCTCCAAAGAATATGTGGAAAGTTACAATAAGCACAATGCTATGGCTTGTAAATATAAAAATAATCAAGTGAATATGGAGATAAAATCTCTCCTAAAGAGTATAGAGACAGAGCTTGTGGGGCAAGAAAATATTTCAAAAGAATTGATAAGTAAATATTTTGCAATAGATAATATTTCCTATGTTATGGGACCAGATAACCAATGGTATTATGGGGTGGATCAAATCAAAGAATTCTTTGAAAAAAGCAGAGCTTCAAGTCTTTCTATGGACTTAGAATATGCCATTGCTACAAAGTCAGGTGAAATGGCTTGGGTCACAGTTTCTGGTACATTGAAACAAGAATTGACAGAAGATGAACTTGCTGAAGGTGCCTTAGTGGAACTAGACAACCTGTTTAAATCTAATCTTAGCTCAAAAGAAAAACTATTTGTGGCTCATAGAAGTGTATCTTGTGCACTAAAAGAGGGCGCCATAGGTACAAATTATACTTGTCCTATCAGATTAACAGCGTTAGTTTCAAATTGTGGAGATAAACCTGTATTCAACTATATACATTTTTCATTTCCATTCTATTGGATATTTGAAGGGAAGATAGATAGCATTTAAAGTAAATAAATTTGAGATAAATTTTAAGGTATGTTAGTGTAAAAAGCTTGATACTAACTAATAAAGTGGGAGGATGGATATGAAAAATAACCAAAAAATAATTAGCCCAAGAATACAGAAATTATACGAGGAGCTAAAAAGTGATAAAGACAAAGTATTAGAAGAATTTTGGAATGAAGTTAGAAAAAATGGCTCACCTATTATTGAAAAAATAGAAGATGATGATGAAAATTGTCTAGTTACTTTACTTTGGAGGGAAACACAACCTATAGACAATGTTAGGGTCATTGGGGAAATTTTTGGTATAGATCCTGATTTTACAAAATTCTATCGACTTACAGGTACTGATTTGTTATTTAGAACATGGAAAGCAAATAAAAATGCTCATTGTTTCTATATTCTTATACTTAACGGAAAAGATGGACAAGACTGGGGAGAGTTCAATTTCATAGTAGATCCCCTAAATCCACAAAAATATGTTTGTGTAGAATACGATAAGGATCCTGAACCTTATTTAATGTGTAATGAAGAGTCTTATGTGGCTTTACCTGGTTATAAAGAAAGTATTTGGACAATTGAAGAAAGTCATGCAACTAAGGGGAAAGTGGAAGTGATTGATGAATTTGAAAGTAATATTTTAAACAATAAAAGAAGAGTATGGATGTATACACCAGCAGGATATGATAAAAATTTTGAACCCTGTGCATTATCCATATTTACTGATGGTTGGCATTACGTTAATGTAACAAAAGTTATAACAATTCTTGATAATTTAATTTACAAGGGTGAAATTTCGCCTTTATGTGTTGCTTTTATCGAAACAGAAGATAGAGAGACAGAACTTACATGCTCAGATAAGTTTTCTGAATTTCTTACAAAAGAAATGTTGCCATGGATATATGAAAATTATAATGTAACTAATAAGCCTCAAAACACACTTATTGGTGGATTTAGTTATGGTGGACTTACTTCAACATTTGTGGGTTTAAAACATCCAGAGATATTTAATAAAGTATTGTGTCAATCAGGGTCAATGTTTTGGACTTCAGAAGAAGGAGAAAATCCAAGAGGTAAGATAATAGAAATGTATGAAAAGGTTGATAAATTACCTTTAGATTTCTATATAACTTTTGGGGAATTTGAAAAAGAGTATAAAGGCCATTATAATTCAACAAAAGAATTCATAAATTTATTAGAAAGTAAAGGTTGTAATTATAAATATAAGGAGTTTTTAGGTGCACATCATTATGTAGATCTTAATATGGAATTAGCAAATGGATTTAAAAATCTTTTAGGTAATAATGATAACATTTAAGTAATCATATGAGGGAAAAAAGAATGGATTTTATGAGTATTAGAAGAGAATATGAAAGCGTTGTAGTTAGATCAATGAGGAAAGATGATTTTGAAAATATTCTGGATAGTTTGAAAGGCTAAGATACGCAGCAAAACAAATATGATGGAGAAGAACTTGAGCTAACAGACGTTTTTACAGATTCTTTGGCCCTGCAGCTCTATCAAGAGACCCAAAAATCCTAAACGAATTAGAGTATAAAAACATAGAAGTACAACCGGTAGATATGTTACCGCAAATGGCACACGTTGAGTGTATAGTTCTAATAATGAATTGCGATTGAAAGGATAAATAAGGTACTTTGATTAAAATATGTTATGGTTCTGACGTGAAAATCAGGTAAAAATTGGGGCGAAAAATGTCCCTTTTTTGCCCTGATTCTTATAGATGAGATTGGTATTTATGAACGATGATACTCTATTAGCCTGACCTACGGACAGTAAAAAAATCCATAGTGGATTATTCTGTATTATGATTTGATTACTAAAGAAAGACATACACGGAGGACAATCACTATGGACTACCCAAATATTAACATATAATTAAACAAAAATAAGCATTTGAATTCGCAAGAGATTATAACAAATATAAATATTATCAATAAGAAGTAATAAGGTGTAAAAGTTAATATACAAACAATATGATATAATCAAATAATTTTACGTTCAAAAATAAATAATTCATACCTTATTAAATTGTTGGAATTTTTTGAAAAATAATAAATAGATTATTTTATATTTTGAAAAAACGTAAAATAAGGTAGAGGTATAAAAGTATATCGACTTATTTATAAGGAGAATTAAAATGAATAATACAAAAATAGATAGTCCAAGAATAAGAAAATTATATGAAGATATAAAAATTAATAAAGAAGAATCACTACAGGCTTTCTGGAATGAAATTATTGAAAATGGCTCACCTATTATTGAAAAAATAGACGATGATAATGAAAATTATTTAGTTACATTAATTTGGAGAGAGGATGAGCATATAGACACACTAGCTGTATATGGGGAAATGTTTGGTATGGATAGTCAGGATACACAACTTGAAAAGTTAGTAGATACAGATTTGTGGTATAGAACATGGACTGTGAGAGGAGATGGGCATTCTTTATATATTTTCGTAGTTAATGAAAGGCAAGATCAAGAATGGGATGATGTTGCCTTTAGGTTAGATCCTTTTAACCCCAAAAAATATGTATGCACAGAGGACGAAAAGAATCCTGGTGATTATTATTTAATTTGTAAAGAAGAATCCTATGTTTGTCTACCTGAATTTAAAGAAAAAAGTTGGACTATTGAAAAAGAGAATGTACCTAAAGGAAAGATTGAATTATTTGAAGATTTCGAAAGTAGGATTTTAAATAATAAAAGAAGGATATGGGTTTATACACCAGCAGGATATAATAAGAACTCTGAGCCTGTTGGATTAGCCATTTTTACTGATGGATGGGAGTATATTAATGCTACAAAAGTTATTACAACTTTTGATAACTTAATTGCAGATAAGAAAATTCCAGCTATATGTGCAGTATTTATTGAGTCTAATGGCGACAGAACAAAAGAGCTAACATGTTCAGAAAAATTTAGTTCCTTTGTTATAAGTGAATTATTACCATGGGTGGAGGAATGGTATAATATTGAAAATAAGGGAGCAAAAAATTTAATTGCAGGTTTTAGCTATGGTGGACTTACGGCAGCTTTTATAGCATTTAAATACCCTGAATTATTTCCAAAGGTATTATGTCAATCAGGTGGGCTATATTGGAATGAAGAAAATGACGACAATAAACAAGGTCTAATATTAACAATGTATGAAAATAGATTAAAGTTACCATTAGATTTTTATATGACCTTTGGAGAATTTGAAAAAGAGGCACAAAAGCATTATAAGGCTAATCTAGATTTTGCAGAGATATTAAGAGATAAGGGATATAATCTTCATTATAAAGAGTTTTATGGTGGACATACCTTTACAGATATTGATATGGAGCTTGGAAATGCAATTGTATATCTTTTGGGCAAAGTAGGATAGTTTTAAATTGATTAAAGTATATATATCGTTAAGTATGATTTGAAGAGATGATTTTATAGTACTTCCTACTTTGTACTAAATAAGAGTTTGTAAATTTGAACTATGAAAAAATATCTTTTAAAAAGGTAGTTTAAGAAATTAATGCTGTGGTGAGTATGATATTTATCACAGCTATTTTTTGTTCAACTTTAATATAGAACTGTTTTGACCATATAATATAACTTTATTAAATAGTAAAATTTTAGTAGGGAAGTTTTTAATCAATTAAAAATTGATAATTACGGCTAAAATTAATTTATTAGTAGCTTTTGTAGGGGTGAACAGTGTTCACCAATTATATGAATTCTTAGATTAAGTTTAAATGTGGTACATCCATAGTAAATATTTCAATATGAACTTAGACTATTAAAATAAAAGGTATTAAGGGGGAATATAAAATGAGAAAAGATGATAAAACAGTTGAAAATATAAAGATGGCTTTAAAAAAATTTCAAGAACAGTATAACGAAGGAAATGCTCATGGCGCAGAAGCTTTTGTTAAGGAGTTCTTTATAGATGAGAAAGATACAAGTCTTGTAGGTACAGGATTAGATAGCTGGTGTTTTGGAATAGAAAATATAAAGGATGAAATAAATAGCTATTGGACAAAGGAAGAAAAATATTTAAAGCATATAGAGCTAGATATAGATGATGCAGTTATAAATTTGGAAGGTAAAGCAGCTGTTGTATCTATTTCTGGCAAAAGTATAAGAAATATAAGTGAAGAAAAAATATATGAGAATATGATAAATAAATTATCTAAGGAATTAAATGGTGACAATATATCAAGGGGAACCTTAGCTAAACTTTTAAATGAAATTTCAGAAGAAATATATAATATAAGCTTGGGAGAAAAATATATAAGTCTAGAAGAAAAATATATAAAGCCTTTTAGGGTGACCATGGTAATGGTTAATATTAATTCAAATTGGATGATAAAACATATGAAAATATCTTTTAGTGGAAATATATTAGAGATGACATCTGCTGATCATAATATTGAGGATAAATTTAAAATTATTCCAATAGAGAAGGAAGATAATTTAGAGATAAGTGAAATTCAAAAAGTATTGCAAACCTTTCAAGAAGCGTATGATAAGCGTGATATTAATCTAGTAGATAGTTATGGTGATGAGCTGCTTCATAATGATGAAGAACTGTTTATATTTGGAACAGATCAAGGAGAAAATTTTCATGGATTTAAGGAAGGAAAGGAATTATTTGAAGGAGATTGGAAGTATTGGGGAGATTTTAATCTAAATAGAGAAAATGCATATATTTCTATTTTAGATAATGTAGCAGTAGTTTATTCAAAGGCACTTATAGAATTTACCTGGGGAGAAGAGAATGTTTCCAAATGGCCTAAAATGAATTTAAAGTACTATTTAAATGAGACTGAAAAATCTAACAAGGAAATAACATATGAAATGCTAACATCGATAGCTAGTTGTCTAGATATTATAGTAAATGCTAAAGAAAAACCTTCTTATGCTATGAAATTCCTTGGAGTATTGGTAAAAAAAGAGGGCAAGTGGAAATTTAATCATATGCATTTTTCAAATATAGTCGAGTAAAAGCTCAAAGAATAAATTTAATCAATAAGTATAATAAAACCATATTATAAAAATTTGTTTGATATTCAAATATAAAAATTATGTAATAACAATGTCTTGTTATTAAAATTAACTTGGTAGCAAGACATTATTTTTTATACTGCAGAAATAGATAGGGGAGTTTTTTTATGAGAGAAATTATATATGATAATTATTATTGGCAAAATGATTTAGTGAGATTAAGACCTTGGAGTGAAGAGGACTGGGAATGGATATATTATACTGGATTCGATAGTTCATTAAGCAGATTAGCAGGATATAAAGTTGATTTACCACCAACAATTTCAGGTGCAAAAGAATATTGTAAGGGAGTAGAGAATAGTACTGAAAATAATTCTAGTATAATCTTTGCAATAGACACATTAGAGGGTATACATGTTGGAAGAATAGGTTTAGGAATAGATAATGAGAGGCATGGAACTTTTGGTGTTGGTATTAGAATTGTAGCAGAGTACCAGGGCAGAGGGTATGGAACAAGTGCTATGAAAATACTTATAAAATATGGATTTATGGAAAGACGATTAAATAAATGTTCTTCAACTGTTTTAGAGNNAAAATGCATAAAAAACTTGGATATGATCAGGAGGGTGTACTCAAACAAAACATTTATATGAATGGAAAATATTACGATGAAATATGTTTTGGATTAACAAAAGACATGTATTTAAAAAATATAGCAAATGAACTTTGATCTAGAATGGGGGAGAATTATGGGCATTTCTTTTAGATATTATGCAGATGAAGACTTTCTAAAATTAGAACAACTTGTTTTAAATAGTTATGCATGGAGTAATCCACCATGGGGAGTAAGTCGCCATGAGTTTAGTCGTGGAGTTCACAGTGCGTGGGCAAATGTAAAAGATAATTGGAGACATATAGTAGGGATATGGGAAGAAAAGGGTAATATTATTTCAGCAGTTATATGCGGAGGTGTATGGCATGGAGATGCCTTGTTCCTCTTTGATTCTTTAGAACGACAAAGAGATAGAGAACTACTAGAGAGAATGTTTCATCATGCAGAAACACATCTCTCTTGTTTTAAAAAAGATTATGAAAATAATACAAGGTACCTACATGTAGTCATTCCACCAGAATATGGCTTGGTAAAAAAGATGGCAAAAGAGAGAGGGTATGAGTTATCTCAAAAAGTGGAGAGAGCTTTAATACTTCCGTTTCCAGAGAAGAAATTTGATATTATACTTCCAAATGGATACAGAATAGTTGATGGAGCCCAAACATCAGATTTTTTTCTGTCTAATACTCATATGTTCTCTTTTAACTATACACTTCCTATAGCGGAAACAGGAGAAAGAGGATTTCACGATTTAAGAAAAATGCCAGGGTATAAACCAGAACTTGATTTATGCGTATTGGATGATGAAGGAAAACCAGTGGGATTTGCTATCATTTGGTACAACGAAAAAATGCCTTATTGTGAATTAGAGCCTCTTGGAGTTGTATGGTGGTGTAGAAGAAAGGGAATAGGGAGGGCATTGATATATGAGGCAGCTAATCGAGTTATGAAGATGTCACCACAGTGTAGGGGAATGCTTGGAGGAGATCAGCAATTTTATTGGGACTTAGGTTTTAAAGTTGAGACAATTAATGAAATTTGGGATTGGAGAAAAAAATTTTAATAGTACGCAATTTTCATATTTGAAGAGGTAAAAAGGAGAAAGAAAATGGAGGATTTTAATATAAGATTTAGAGAAATGAGTGATGATGAATTTGATAAATTCGCTGAGTGGGATATTCTAGCTTATTCAAAAGACTTAATAAAATCCGGTTTATCCAGCGAAGAAAATGCGCTTGAAGATGCAGAAAAAAGTTTTAATGAATTGCTTCCACAAGGAAAGTACACAAAGAATAATTATATTTATGTGGCTATAAATAGCGACAATGAGGATGTAGGCTTTATCTGGTATCAAAAGTATAATGAAAATATAGCATTTATTTGTGATTTCTTAATACTTGAAAAGTTCCGTAAACAAGGCTATGGAAGACAGACCTTACTTTTAATTGAAAAAGAAGCAAAAGAAAAGGGATTTAATAATATATTGCTCAACGTTTTTAAATATAATAAACCTGCTTTTTCGTTATATAAAAGTTTAGAATACAAAATAAGAGATCAAAAAAATGAGAATATATCTATGGTGAAGAATATTTAAAATTTCAACGGTGCTACAATGTCCTATTGTTATATAATTTAGAAATTGAGAATTATAGGTAGACAATCCTACCTATAATTTTTTATATTCTGTATTTGTGGCATGGCAACTATTGGTGATAAGTTTCAACAAGGCGTATATTCTAGTAGGTAGAAATCTTGTTAAGGTAAGGTTTACCTAATGACAATTTAAATAAACAATATAATAATCTTATAATTCATCAAGAAGATAAGCCTAAAGTTTCTAAAAAATCTTACAATCAAATAAATTATGTTCCAGACTAATTATTCGATAATATAAACAACCTTCATAAAGAGTGAATCAAAATTAGTTATGCAGATATTTATAAAGGATTATGATATTATGGAATTTTTAACTTTTATGGGTTATGATTGAAATATAAGTTATTAATAATGGCGAAGTAATGATTTTTTATATTAGCTGAGGTGATTACATGTCTCAAAATAGCGATAGATTATTTGATTTTAAATCTGTAAACACAGAAGATATTCGCGCTATTTTCTCTAAATACAATAACCAACTTCTAATTCAAAATATAGTTCCAATTACAGCGGGAATGAGTACAAGCAATTATATGGTTGAAGCGAGCAACAAAAAATATTTACTTAAAGTCTATCCTAAGAACAATGACCATAGCGATATTGAAATAGCAGCCTATAAGCGCGCTCATTATATTATTAAAGTACCTGAGGTATTACATTTTGATAACAGTAAAACCATAATTGATAATACTTATGTGATTTTTCAATACATTGACGGATTGACATTGAGAAAGTATGTGTCCAAAAACAAAGGTTTTTCAAACAATGTTGCCTATAAAATCGGAAGTATGCTTGCAATATTACATAGAAAGGAATACGCTTGTACGGCATTATTAAATGTTGATTTATGCATTAAGAAGCAAATAACACAATTTGAAAATCAATATAAATTATTTCTTGAGGGAATGCCTGGGAAACATTTGGACGAAATAGTAAAGCGAAATTTAGAACATTTCATTGACGATAATCGTCACTTAATAGAACGAATATCTGAAAAAAATGTATTCTGTCATGGCGATTTTATTCCCTCTAATATTATTATAGACGTATATGATATACCATGGTTTATTGATTTTGAATATTGTTTTTCTGCACCGTGTTATTATGACATTGGAAAGCTTTTTAGAAGTAGGGAGAATTATTCTAAATACATAGATGATAAAGTAAAAAGAGATTTTGTCGAGGGATATAACGCTATGAGTCAAAGGAGATTACCAGAAAATTGGTATAAGTTATCAAAAATAGCGGATATAGTAGTAATGTTGGCATTGATAAACAGAGAAAATATTCCACGTGATTGGACTGAAGGAATTGAAGAAGAAATCATCGTGACAATGAATATGCAGTGATGTAAGCCCCCCCCCAAATGAGATAATCCATAGTACGCAATATTCGTATATTATGAAGACTTATGATTATTCATTTGTATTCAAAAATTTTTATCAGACATTCAAATAAGAGAATAAAGAATTGAAAGAACAACTTAAAGTTAATTATGAAGATATTTACAGACAATTATAATATCGTGATATAATAAAAATGTTATATTTTACATGTAATGTAACAAATTTCAATCGAATGAAAAGAGGGGATCTTATGCAGCTTTGTTATAAATGTGCTAAAAAAGAAGATGCAAATTTACTTATTGATATTTATAATAAATCTTTTTACGAAGATTATCTTAAGTATAGTGAATGTCCGGGATATGGAAGAACGAAGAAACAAATGGAATTGTCTATTGAGAATTTTCCAAAGAAAATTATTTTTTGTGATAATTATCCGGTTGGAGTTATATCAGTTGAAAACAAGGGAAGCGGTGAATATTATTTGGGCTGTCTTTGCGTTATTCCTGAATATCAAAATAAAGGAATTGGCGCGCAGGCAGTTAAGTATTTATTAGAAATTTGTACAGATTGGAAAAAAATGACGTTGGTCACACCTGCAGATAAAGAAAGTAATATTTATTTCTATACAAAGAAATGTGGATTTATAATTGAGGGTACAGAATTGGATAGGAATGTTAAAGTTGTACGTTTTTTATTGAAACGATAACATCAAATCTATTATATGATTAAAAATGTATATTTTAAAATTATGACTTTATGTAATTTATAAATTTTCCGATTTAGGCGTTAGATTTTGAGTTATATCATTTCTGTGGATTGAAGCACAATATATATGGAGAGAACATATGATAATTTTATAGTCATATGAAAGGAAAGGAAAAAATGCATAATTATTACAGAAACTATTCGCATCCTTATTATGGGGATACCACAGATTTTTCTAATCAGTTTGATAATCAGTATACTTATTTTACTGATGGGACGGAGTACGATCCACGAGCTTACTCTTCACGATTTACAAGGAGTGAGCATTTAAGTGATCTAAAAGATTATGGACCAGAACCATTTGTAGTCAATATTACTGAGGCTACTAAGGAAAACGATACTTTCCGTACCGCTTTATGGACAGGAAACCATTTACAACTTACATTGATGAGTATTGGTGTTGGAGAGGATGTAGGTTTAGAAGTTCATCCACATGTTGATCAATTCCTACGTATTGAAGAAGGACAAGGAATTGTTAAAATGGGTGATAGTAAATATGATTTAAATTTTCTAAGAAAAGTCTATGATGATTTTGCAATCTTTATACCAGCTGGTAAATGGCACAATATAATAAACACTGGTAATAGACCACTTAAATTGTATTCTATCTATGCACCACCTAATCACCCACATGGTACAATTCATAGAACTAAATCAGAGGCAGAAGCTGCTGAATAAGGCCACATTCATTTATCAAAAGAGGCTGTGGAATATGTAAAGATAGCTTTTTACAGCAGAATTAAATTATAATATAAGTTATTTTATGGCAAGAATAAATAATTTAATAAGTGAAGGAAAAAATACCCTTATAGATGGAAAAGAAAAGTATAGGATATTAAAAAAATCTATATATTAATTTTTGTAGGTTAAGTATATTAAATTACGCTGTGTACTAGAGAAGAGCTTATTATCTTGATAATAAGCTCTTCTTTCTGCTCAACTTTAATATAGAATTGTTTTGGATATATAAGAACTATAGGTTAGATAGTATAATTTTTCTAAGAAAGAAGTTTGAAAGTAATGAAAAGGAATTTAAAGAGATGATTCTTAAAAAATATAAAAAGCATCTTGAATACTCTTATACCTTTGGAGCATTTGCAACCATTGAATTAATTAATACAAGGCCAAATAAGGTTATAGGAGTTGTTGTAAAGTCTAGTTATATAGAGAGTGATAATGGAATAAATTTATATGAGTTATGTAGAAGTAAAAACATAGATATAAAGGTTAATGATGATATATTTTCTAGAATTGCGGATAAAGAAAATTATTATGTTATAGGAATTTTTAAGAAATATAATTTGAACTTAGATAAAAATAAGTCTCATATGGTTTTAGTTAATCCAAGCAATATGGGAAATATGGGAACTATTATTAGAACCATGATTGGATTCGGAATGAATAATTTAGCAATTATAAGCCCAGGAGTAGATATATTTGACCCAAAGGTTGTAAGAGCATCAATGGGGGCATTTTTTAAAATTAACTTTAGCTATTATAGTGATTTTAATGAGTATATAAGAGAATTCGGTAATCATAGTATTTATACCTTTATGATAAATGGAGAGAAGTCTATTAAAAATATAGAAGAAGCTAAAGGCAATTTAGTTTCTTTAGTCTTTGGAAATGAAGCTACTGGTCTTGGCAATGAGTTTTTAAATGTAGGAACAAGTATTGCAATAGCACATTCAGATGAAATTGATTCCTTAAATTTATCCATAGCAGTAGGTATTGCATCTTATGAGTTTTCTAAGAATTAAAGTGAATATTAAGCTTTAATTTAAATTAAGCAATGACTTTACTAGAATAATAAGATTTGAAGATTATGCTAATGCTGTTTGGTAGGGAAAGTGTAAAGCATAAAATTACAGGTGGAAAACAATAGGGTATTTAGAAATTAATAGGTGGAAAAGCTTATGATGAGATATATATGGATATTTTACCTAAAGATTATAAAGGAAAATCAGTAACCGATATATATTTTCTAAAAAGTTAAATAGTAAAAATTATGGGGGGATCACAAATGATATTAGAGAATTATTCAAAGGAAATAGATATATATAATTTAAGAGACGGTTATGAACTTCAAAGGGCAGAACATGAAATCTTCTCTAAATACTATGCAACATACTATGGATTACAAAAGGCAAATGGATGGTTTAAGAAGAATTATGATATAATGCGTTCAATCGTAGATGAGGAAGATGAGTGTTTTTGGATATTTAATGATGGGAAAAAGGTTGGAGGAGCATTTATTAATCCTAATTTTATAGAGGGAGTATTTCTTATTCCACCTTATTCAGATGAATATGAAGTGCTGAAGAAGCTTAAAGAAATATTAGTTTATTGGTCAGATTCTGATAAACCTATTGAAGCATCTACAGTTGATTCATCTCAAGTTGAACTATATGAAAAACTAGGTTTTATAAAAGTAGAAAGTGGCCGTTGGATGGTAAGACCAACTGAAACTTTTAATATTAACTGGGAAGATAACTATTATGTTAGACCCCCGAAAAGAGAAGATGAATTAGAAATGGGAAAGCTACTCCATGAAGCCTTCCAAAACAATGAAGGATTGAATTTTAATTATAGTGTAGATGAGTATACTAAATGGGTTAAGGAGTATTTTGATAGTAATTTAGATGTAGAACTTTTAAATAGAGCATCTACTCTAGTATATGATAAAATTACTAAAGAATTAGTAGGAATTTGTTATATATCTATGTGGCAAGAATGGCCCTTAGTATCTCAAATAGCTGTAAAGCCTAGCTATGCTGGCAAGGGCATAGGAGGTAAAATGCTAAAAAATGCACTTACAGTTTTAAATGAAGAATATCCAGTAGTTAGATTATATGTACACGTAGGAAATAAGGCAGAAGAGCTATATCATAATCTAGGTTTCTTAAAGGGGCTTCAGTTAACTGATATGAAATTTGAAGTAGCAGAGAAGTAGTAATATGGTATTATGCCTCAGTCTCATTAACTTGTGGTTCTGACAATGCTTTTGGTAGTTAATTTTGATATATGCATGTGAAAAGAGGTATTTAACAATGATAGTTCGTATAGGTTCAATAGAAGAGCTTAAATTATTATGGGAAAATGATAATTCACCTACACAAAGATACTTCATTAATGGAATAGAAAAAGGAGATATAGAATTCTGGACAGTAGAGGATGAAGAAAATAGGCGTTTAGTAGGAGAGCTTTATATATTTTGGGACTCAGAAGATAAAGATGAGGCAAATGGTAAAGATAGAGCATATTTATGTGCCTTTAGAATTAATGAAAACTATAGAGGAATGGGACTAGGAAGTAAGCTAATGAAGAGAGTTTTAGCGAGAGTCGTTGAGAAGGGATTTCATGAAGTTACTATTGGTGTAGATAATAATGATGCAGATAGATTATCTCAAATGTATAAGTCATGGGGATTTTCACAGCTAATAAAATGTACAAATATTGATTATCATTGTCTTGATATTAATAATGAGCCAATGTATTATAAAATTCCGTATGCATTATATTTAAATAGATTAGATAATGCGATGTGACTTCTACCAGGGCTTGAAGATAAAAGTTAAATGATTCTTTTTTCATATATTAGACTATAACTATTTATAACATAAAGGTTTAAAAGAGCATACAGAACGAACTAGCAGAATAATTTATAAGCAAATACAGCGGATGAAGTAAAATATGTAACTAATTTTATTTATAGGCTATAAAGAATAGAATAGTTTTTCAATTATTTATAAACTTAGATTTTATATTTCAATTGCAATATATTGATATATTAAATCTAAGTTTTTGTTTTTTAAGTCTTAAATTTCAAAAAAATGCTTAAAATGGGTAAACTTCTCCTAGAAATTAAAAATTAACTTCCTATATTATATTGGATAATGTAATACAGATTTTAAATTAATAGAATTTTTATAGACATTTTGTGCCAGGTGAATATTTCCATTACTCATCATCAATTAAAGTTATAGCAATTTTAAAAGTATATTCACAGAAAATTAATATTTTTTGAAGCATAAAGATTAAATTTACCTTATCTCAGCATTTAGCTTATATTAATCTTATTATCTTAGTATACTGTATTTACAATAAAATGAATAATACGTTTTAAATTTATTCTTTTTTGCCATGATTTTACTAGTTTACAGTATATTTTCAATTAATTTATGAAACATTCAAATATTTACATTGCAGTTTTGCCAAAAATAATATAATATATTTATAAATAATATATTGTATTAACAAATGGATTTTAATGAATAACTGAAGAAAAAAGGAGGAGTTTGCAAAAATGGATTTTTTAAACGAAATAATTTCACATATTAGCAACTTTCTATGGACCTATATTTTAATTGCAATGCTCGTAGTAATTGGAGTATATTTTACTTTTAAAACTAAGTTCGTTCAATTTAGAAATTTTAAAGAGATGTTTAGACTTTTAGGAGATGGTGCCACAGGCAATAAAGAAGAGAATTCTGTATCTTCCTTTGAAGCCTTCTGTATAAGTACGGCTTCTAGAGTTGGTACTGGGAATTTAGCCGGTGTAGCAACGGCAATTGCCATTGGTGGACCTGGAGCAGTATTTTGGATGTGGCTTATAGCACTTATAGGTGGTGCCTCTAGTTTTATAGAATCTACTTTGGCACAAATTTATAAAGTTAAGGATGGAGATAGCTTTAGAGGTGGACCTGCTTACTACATAGAAAAAGGACTTAAAAAGAAATGGATGGGAATGCTTTTTGCCATTCTGATAACCATTTGTTTTGGACTAGTATTCAATTCAGTTCAAGCCAATACTATAACTCTTTCTTTATACAGTTCTTTTGGATTTAATAAAACTGTTGTAGGAGCTATCTTAACAATACTTACTATTACCATTATTTTTGGAGGAGTAAATAGAATTGCAAAAGTTTCAAGTGTTTTAGTTCCTGTTATGGCTATTTTTTATATAATAGTTGCATTATTTATAGTTGTTAAAAACTTTTCGGCGATTCCTTCCGTATTATCAATGATTTTTGAAAATGCCTTTGGTATTAATGAAGTTGTTGGTGGTGGAATTGGAGCAGCCTTAATGCAAGGTATAAAGAGAGGGCTGTTTTCAAATGAAGCTGGTATGGGTTCTGCACCTAATGCTGCTGCGGCTGCTACAGTATCCCATCCAGTTAAGCAAGGTTTTATACAAACCCTTGGAGTTTTTACTGATACTATAATAATTTGTAGTTGTACAGCATTCATGATATTATTATCAGGTGCTCCACTTGATGGCTCAGTTAAAGGTATAGAACTTACTCAAATAGCCCTTAGTAATCAAGTAGGATCTTGGGGAGGAATATTTATTTCCGTATGTATATTACTATTTGCTTTTAGTTCTATAGTTGGAAACTACTATTATGGAGAAACAAATATTCAATTTATAACAGATAAGAAGATTTATTTACAGCTTTATAGAGTTTTTGCTGGTGCAATGGTGTTCTTTGGATCTATTGTCAGCATGGATATAGTTTGGGATTTAGCTGATGTATTCATGGGACTCATGGCTATAGTAAACTTAATTGCTATTGTACTATTAAGCAAAATTGCACTAAAAGCTCTAGAAGATTACAAAAATCAGAAGAGAGCAGGTATAAAAGATCCTATATTCACTAGAAATTCTATACCTGAACTTGACGATGAAGTAACGGAATGGTCTTAAAAGGATAAGGAAATAGTTAGTTAGTAAAAAAAGACCTTTTAAATAAAATATGGCCTTTATCAAAGAAAAATTAAAAGCATAAAACAGGTTAAGAATAAGAAGATGATTTCTGTATTGGACAGGAGTCATCTTTTTTTAATTTAACTTATATTTTCGCTATCAAGTTAGCTAGATTAAACTTTTGTTAGACAGATAGAATCATTTTTTTGAATCATTATCATTTTTAGCATATGGAGTTTTTTTAAGAGTTCCTCCTCAGCTTTCAGTAAATTATTTTTACCTTAAGACGCTTATATTTTTACTTCTATGAGAAGTTTTTTTTTAGATTTTTCGAAATTTTTTCTTGTGTTAAAATCGATTTTTATGAGAGATAAGTGTATAATATATTTAAGAAGAAAATTTTACTTGAAATATATAATTATGTATTAGGTGGAAATAAAAATGAAGCAAATATTTAAATATTTAAAGCCCTATATTTTTCAAATGTGTATTGGACTTACTATAAAATTCACAGGTACAATTGTGGAGTTAGCACTTCCTTGGATATTATCTTATATGATTGATGAGATTATTCCGCTAAAGCAAGTACAACCAATTCTTATTTGGGGTGGACTTATGCTTTTATGCTCTATTATTGCAGTAGCATTTAACATTATAGCCAATAGAATGGCATCTAAAGTTGCAAGAGATACAACAGAACGTATCAGAAATGATTTATTTTCTAAGATAATTTATCTTTCTAATAATCAAGTAGATTATTTTACATTACCTTCTTTAATTTCAAGAGTTACTTCTGATACATATAATATTCATCAGATGCTAGGTATGATGCAGAGAATTGGAGTAAGGGCACCTATCTTACTCATAGGTGGTATAATTATTACCTTTACATTAGATCCAATACTTACCTTAGTTATGATTTCAGTGATGCCTATTATATTTTTAGCATTGACCTATGTTTCTAAGGTAGGTATTCCGATGTATTCTATTGTTCAGAAAAAAGTAGATGACTTTGTAAGAGTTGTTCGTGAAGATGTGACGGGAATACGGGTTATTAAAGCTTTATCAAAGGAAGATTATGAAAGAGAAAAATTTGATTATCGTAACAGAGCTGCTGTAGAACAAGAAAAAAAGACTGGAATTGTGATGGCTGTATTAAATCCAGTTATGAATCTATGCTTAAACCTTGGAACAGTACTAGTTATTTTGGCAGGAGCCTATAGGGTAAATAGTGGAGTTATTAAGCCAGGAGTAATTGTTGCATTTTTAACCTATGTTACATTAATTTTAAATGCTCTTCTATTTATTTCTAGGGTCTTCACAAACTATTCAAAGGCAAGTGCTTCAGCAAAACGTATAAATGAGATTTTAAATGCTGAAGAGGAGCTCGTAATTAAAGATATGCCAAAGACAGATAATGAATATGCCATAGAATTTGATAATGTGTCTTTTTCTTATAATCACAAGGAAGACAACTTAACTAATATAAGTTTTCGTATTAAAAAAGGAGAGGCCTTAGGCATTATTGGAGCTACCGGCTCTGGAAAGTCTACCATAGTTAAACTATTAATGAGGTTTTATGATGTGGATCAGGGTGCAATTAGAATTAATGGACAAGATGTACGATCAATTGATATGAAGGTATTAAGAGAAAAATTTGGAGTTGTATTTCAAAATGATTTTATCAGCACAGATACCTTATTTGAAAATATTCGATTTGGAAGAGATATAAATGAAGCTGGGATAAAGGCAGCGGCAGGATATGCAATGGCTACTGAGTTCATAGAAGGAAAGACAGAGGGATTTCAAACTAAAGTAGCAGTAAGAGGTGCAGACTTAAGTGGTGGACAAAAGCAAAGATTGCTAATTTCAAGAGCACTTGCAGCACATCCTGAGATTTTAATCCTAGATGACTCTTCAAGTGCATTAGACTATAAAACAGATGCATCGCTACGAAAGGAACTTCAAAATCATTTTAAGGAAACCACAACTATAATGATTGCTCAGAGAATTAGCTCTATTATGTCTTCTGACCATATTTGTGTTTTGGAGGATGGAGAAATAGTAGGCTATGGAACCCACCAGGAACTTATAGAAAGTTGTGATATATACAGAGAAATTAGTGAGTCACAGCTAGAGGAGTAAACTGTTTTAAGCAAGAAAATACCCTAAATCAGTTTATATGGAACAAGGAGGGCATATTGTAATTATGAAAAAGAATAACATTCATACTTTAAGAAGAATAATGTCCTATCTTTTAGAATATAAGACATTAATAATTATCGCAGTGTTACTCTCCATCGGAAGTAATTTATTTGCATTAATGGGTCCTATGCTATCAGGGTATGCCATAGATAGCATTGAACTGGGAAGCGGCGCGGTAAACTTTAGTAAGGTATATTATTACTGTGGATTTATGATTATATTTTATATAATATCCTCTATTTTAACCTATATTTTATCAGTGATTATGCTGGAGGTCAGCAAGAGGATATCCTATAAATTAAGGAAGGACTTATTTGATCATTTACTTTCACTTCCTGTAGGGTATTTTGATACTCATGCCACAGGAGATATCATAAGTAAAATTTCCTATGATATTGATACCCTAAATGCATCGTTAACATCAGATTTAGTTACCATTTGCGGAAGTATTATTACAGTAATTGTATCATTTGTTTCTATGGTTATGATATCCACAAAGCTAGTATTAGTTTTTGTATTTACGGTTCCATTATCTATTATAATCACAAAGAGGATGACAAAAACTACAAGACCTATGTTTCGTAATCGTTCAAGAAAGCTTGGAGAACTAAATGGAATGGTTGAGGAATTTGTATCAGGGCAGAAGACATTAAGGGCATATAATCAAGAGGAAAATACCAAAGATAAGTTTGAGAGAAAGAATGAAGAGGCAGTGAATGCTTATTATCGTGCAGATTATTATGGTGCTATGGTTGGACCATCAGTTAACTTTATAAACAATTTATCTTTAACCTTAATTAGTATATTTGGTGCAATTATGTACTTACATAATCAAATGAGTCTAGGAAACATTTCTTCCTTTGTATTATATTCTAGGAAATTTTCTGGACCTATCAATGAATCTGCAAATATTGTAGGAGAGTTTCAATCTTCACTAGCAGCAGCAGAAAGAATTTTTCAGCTTATGGATGAGCTGGCAGAAGAGAGAGACAAAGAAGGTGCTAAGGAATTTTTACATGTTCATGGTGATGTAAAAGTTGATAATATATCCTTTGGATATACAGCAGATAAAATAATTCTTAAAAATCTTAGTATGAAGGCACAATCTGGAAACATGGTTGCCATTGTTGGACCAACTGGAGCAGGAAAAACTACATTGATTAATCTCCTTATGAGATTTTATGATGTAAACAATGGAAGTATTTATCTAGATGAGATGGAGATAAGGGACATAACAAGGGAAAGTCTTAGAAAATCCTATGCTATGGTACTACAGGATACTTGGTTATTTCAAGGAACTATCTTTGAAAATATTGCTTATGGTAGCGAAAATGCTAAATTAGAAGATGTAATAAATGCAGCTAAGGCAGCCAAAATTCACTCTTATATAAAAAGACTTCCAAATGGTTATGATACAGTTCTTACAGATGATGGAGCTAATATATCTAAAGGTCAAAAGCAGTTACTAACAATAGCCAGAGCCATGCTTTTAGATTCTAAAATGCTTATTTTAGATGAGGCAACCTCTAACGTCGATACAAGAACGGAAATACAAATTCAGCAAGCAATGAGAAATCTGATGAAAGGTAAAACATGCTTTGTTATAGCACATAGACTTTCTACTATAAAAAGTGCTGATCATATATTAGTAGTAAAGGATGGTAACATAATAGAGCAGGGAAATCATAAAGAATTAATAAGAGAAAAGGGCTTTTATAGCCAATTATATTATTCACAGTTTGAGTAAAGCTATTAAGGTTAGAAATATAGAAAAGCTAAAGATAAAGAGGGATAGCCTATTATTAAAGGTATATCATTTAATAAATAAGTTTCATGATAGTTTAAACTGTACAAAATTTTTTATAGGTATTTTTTTATTTAACTCATATATAAATATGAATTTATGGGGGATTAAGAATGAATAAATCTGTGATTGAAACGGAAAGATTAATTTTAAGACCTATGGATGCAAATGATTCCGAAGCAGCTTTTGCATGGCTTGGTAATCCAGTTGTAAATAAGTATTTGTCATACCCTCTGTATACAAATGTAGAAGAAGTAAGAGATTTGCTTGAAGTAGAAGACTCCAACAATGTTTTTGGTATTGAACTAAAAGAGACTAGCGAACTCATTGGCAGTTGTGTCATAGGGCCGGAGGGCAATGATGCTGAATGGGAATTCGGCTATAGTTTTTGCCCAGAATTTTGGAATAATGGGTATGCAACAGAAGCGTTAAAAGCATTGATAAAGTTTGCCTATGATTTAGGAATAAGAGACTTTTGTGCACCTTTTGCAATTGATAATCCTGCATCAGGCAAAGTTATGGAAAAGTGTGGTTTACATTTTGACCATTATGGCGAATTCACGAAAGACGATGGAAGTGCAACATTTAAATCGAAATATTATAAAATGCATTTAGATTAATAAATCGAAATATTACAATTTATATTATTAAAGAATATAAATTGTAATATTATAAATTATGATGAACAATTTTTATATATTATTCATTAAACTATTAGAAATCATTCAAATAAGGTTATCTTAATTAGGACAACCTTATTATGTGTAGCAACTCAACAATTTAATCTAACAGAGTCTATGTTTAAAAACATAGACTATTTTTAATTCAGTTAGAACTATGTTTCAAAATATCACATAAACTAAAGCTCCTTGCTCGAATTTAGTACTGAATTATCTTGGATATATAAGATTGCAGTGATAAATGGTAGTATTTTCATAGAAGTAGATAGTAGAGGGGAAAAGTCATGAAGGTTGAAAAATTAAAAGATGAAATGGTTGAAGATTTTATTGAGTACTGTAAGAAGTATAGAGAAAATCCTAATGATGGAGGGTTAAGCGATGTAGATTTAGAGAATTTTGAGATTAATAAAGAAAATCCAACTTATATGTTAATGGATGATAATAATATTAAAGGAGCAGTGTCCTTGATTTTAGATGACTTTTATAAACAAGGAAGAATAGGAAGACTAAGGATATTTCATAGCATTGAAAATGAAGTAGATAATTATAAGATTATGCTTAGAGCAATATTAGAAGAAATAGAAGGCATAGATAAAATATTTATATATATAGATCAAAAGAATGAGGATATGTCTGAAATATTAACAGCACTACAATTTAAGTTAGGTATATATAGTTTTACTATGATTAGAGAGGATAAAGAAGTTTCTAAAGCTACTTTTCCAGAGGGATTTGAGTTAAGGATTTTTAAGGAAAATAGGGATGAAGTGGGTTGGTGTAAGGTTAGAAATATTGGATTTCCAGAGGATCCTCCAAGAACACCAGAAAATGTTTGTTTATATTGGGAAAGTTATCCACAGTGCCATTTGGAAGGCGGAATGATGCTACTTTATTATAATGAGGAACCTATAGGGACTATACGTGCTTCAGTGGAATCTGAAACAGGAGAAGCATATACATACATATCTGTTGTGTGTGTAAATCCAGAGTATAGAGGAAAAGGGCTAGGTAGAAATTTATTAAGAGCAGCAATAGATTATGGAAGAAGTAAAGGAATGTCTAAGGCTATGCTCTGTGTAGATATAGAAAATGAGAGTGCATTAAATCTATATCTTAGAGAGGGTTTTACAAAATATAAAGCAAGGGTAGAGTATGAATATAAATTAACGTAAGCTTATAGCTATAAAGGGAAAGCTGATTATGATAAGAGAGTTTAATATAGATGATTTAGAAGGAGTTAATAATTTAATTAACAGAGGATATATTATAGATAAAATTGATGTAATCAAGGATGTCAAAGAAAGAGCAGAAAAGTTTCTGATCTATAGAGAGGAAGAAATAAAAGGCTTTGCCTATATGATAAAATCTATGGACGAAGAAAATCGGTGGAATATTCAAATTTATGTAGATATAGAAGAAAGAAGAAAAGGTATAGGTACAAAATTATATAATGAACTATTTAATTACTTAAAAGAGGAAAATCCTAGATGCTTAGTTACAGAATTTAGAGTAGATATTAATGATTCAACAGGATTTTATGAAAAACTAGGATATAAAAGGTGGTATAGATGTCCTAATTTAATTTATAGAGGAAAAGAGAAGTTTGATTTGGATATAGATTTTATATTCTATGAAGATAAATATTATGACCAATATTTAAAGTGCACTCAAGAGTGTTTTTATGAATTGCGAAAGAATAATGATTTTAAACCATACCTTGTTCCTAAAAACGAAGAGGAGAGGCATAGATTAATGGAGAATAAAGATTCAATATATCTTACACTAAATAATAGTGAAGAGATAATTTCAACTGTTACTGTAAAAGATGGATATATTGATAATGTAATGGTTTCACAGAAATATCAAGGAAAGGGTTATGGTAAAAAAATAACTCAGTTTGCTATCAATAGGGCTTTAGATGAAGGCATAGAATCCATTTATCTTTGCTATGTAGAGGGAAATGATAAGGCAAATAATTTATATAAATCCTTGGGATTTGAGACACTTCAGATTATAGATATTTATAGAAAGTATATGAACTAATACAGAAAATACTTAAGTTATATAATTGGAGGAAAGAAGATGAAATATAAGTTTGTTTCAATGAACAAAGAGTATGCAAGAGAGATGATTAACAATTGGAAATATGAAGGCGAATATTCCGTATATGATTACTGCAATGAAGAAGAGTTATTATTAGAAGAAGAAAACTGGGGTTTTGGAAAATTTGCAGCTTTAGATAATAATAATAATTTAATAGGGGAGCTTACTATAGAATTTTTTGAAGAGGTTGATGAAAGTTCTGAAGACGATGGATATGTAGACATAAAAACAGTAAAAGATAATCCAAATAAAATTTATGAGATGTGGATAGGCTTTGGTCTAAGGCCGGATCTAACTGGAAAAGGATTGGGTAGTGAATATATATCAGAATGTGTAGATTTTGCAGTAAGTCATCATAATTATAAAGGAGATTATGTTAGATTAGGAGTGGCAGAATTTAACAAGAGAGCAATAAAAGCATATGAAAGATCAGGTTTTAAACAATTTAATACTTATGAGGGAGAGATAGCAGACAAGAAATTTAAGATTTTGTGGATGAGAAAGGCTTTAAGAGCAAAGAAAGGTTAGATACCTTTATTCGAATAACTAAACATTTAAATATTTATGATTAAAATGTAAAGAACCTCTATAAAATAAATGTGAAATATATTTTCCAAAATATTAAGTGTAGATGACTTAAAAACTGCTAAAGATTTTAAATAAATCTTTAGCAGTTTTTAATTATATAATTTTATTTTTAAGTGTTATAATTATAAAAAGAGAATTATGGAAATTTTTTGATATCAAGAAGAAGTCCAAATAATACGCAGGTAGATAAATGGAAAATAGTATGTGGTTCAGTTAGTTGACATGGAAGAACTTAAAGATGAAAATAAAAGGCTAAGAGAACAATTAGAGAAAATTAGAAGTGTAAAATAAGGTCGCAATTGTAATATAAGACGAAATAAAGATTATTTATATAACGAGGAGGATGGAAATGGATTTTTTAATTAGACCAATCGATATTGGTGATGGAAAAGGTATTAACGAACTCAGACGTATGCCAGGTGTCTTTGAGAACATACTTGGTATCCCATCTGAACGAGTAAAACGTAATGAAGATTTTATCATAAATATGGATAGCAATCAGCATCAATTCGTTGCAATAACAAAAACTCAGAGTGGTGAGGAGATTATAATTGGAACAGCTGGATTGACCGTTAATGCAAACCATCGCACACGGCATAGTGGTAGCATGGGAATTATGATTCGCAAAGATTACCACAATATGGGAGTTGGAACAGCTCTGATGCAAGTCATCATAGACATTGCTGACAATTGGCTTATGCTTATCAGGGTTGAATTAACTGTCTTTGAGGATAACGAAAGAGCAATTCATTTATATGAGAAGTTTGGGTTTGAAAAAGAAGGTCTAAAACGTCTTGCAGGTATCCGAAAAGGAAAATATGAAAATGAGTATTTAATGGCAAGGATTAACCCTGCATACAACAAATGAGCATAATTTAAAGTACAAGTTAGTTCATATTCTTCTTATTTTACGAACTATCAATAAAATTATTAACATGTTATACATAGAAAATAGTATAAAAAGAAAAGAGGTGAGTTTTAGTGAGAGTTTGGTATTTATTATACACCCTCTCACTAAAGATAAACTATGAGCAAAAATTCATTAAAGAAATATTTAGAAACTCTTGGAGCATCCTTAGTTGGATTTGCAGATTTGAGAGATATTGATGTTGCAGCACGTAAGAATATGGACTATGGCATATCCTTTGGAATTAAATTGAATACTAAAATTATAAGAGAAATTGAATATGGACCGACAAAAGAATATTGGGATGAGTACAAGAGAATAAATAATGCTTTGGATCAAATTGCTATAGCTTGTGTCAGCTATATAGAAAACTTGGGTTATGATGCAATAGGACAAACATCCACTTATGTTACTAGTGATGATAACCTAGCTACATTATTACCACATAAAACTGTAGCTACAAGGGCAGGGTTAGGTTGGATAGGTAAAAATGCATTATTGATTACACCCGAATATGGATCTGCTATACGTATTTCTTCAGTTTTAACTAATATGCCAGTTGAAACAAATAGCCCAATTAACGAATCAAGATGTGGAAGCTGTGAAAAATGCAGTTTATCATGCCCAGCGAAAACAATTAAGGGACAACTATGGAATATAAAATTAAAAAGAGAGGAATTAATAGACCCTTTCAGATGCAGACAAAAAGCTAGAGAATTATCAAAAAAACAAGTAGGATATGAAACTTCATTATGTGGTAAATGTATAGAGGTATGCCCATTTACACAAAGATATATAAGCCATTATTAGCGAGAATATATTAAAGGATATAGAAAGAGATATATTTAGAATTTAAGGAATATAATTGGATACAGACTACTAATTTTAGTTGTTAAAAATGAGCATGTGCCTAAAAGTAAAAGAATATCCATATATAAACATAATTTTCTGATGATAATAAATGCTTATATAAATCAAATCATGTTGTGTGTAGTTAAAAAAGATAAATGGAGGTGAATATCATTGGATTCTTAATAATTATAGATATTCCAATGAAAATGATATGCGTGCAATAAAAAGATTAGAGGAATGTTATATAGAAGGTTTTGTAGAAATTGCAGCTAATGCATACCCTGGTAATGGAATATTTACAAAAGAGGATAAGGAAAGGTTTAAAAATAATATTATTAAGACTCAAAATGAAAAACCAAATGTTAATTTCTATGGGGTATTTGAAGACTCAATACTGCTTGGCGGAATGAGCTATCATGATTTTAACATGAATTTATTAAACAAAAAAATTAAAGCTGGTGGAGTAGGGTGCATTGCTGTTGATTTAATTCATAAAAAAGAAAAGGTTGCAATAGATATTATTAAAGATTTTATCTATCATTACAGAAATCAAGGGGCTCCTATGGCATTATTATATCCTTTCAGACCAGATTTTTATAAAAAGATGGGTTTTGGATTTGGTACAAGCATTAATCAATTTAGGGTAAAACCTTGCAATTTACCAAAGGGTACAAGCAAGATGCATATTGAATTTTTAAATATTGAGGATTTACATGAGCTTTGTAATTTTTACAATAAAATGGTAATGAGAACCAATGGACTAATTGAAAAGTATGATTATGAATTTAAAATTTTATTTGATAATACTTTAAATAAAATTTTAGCATACAAAGTTAAAGATGAAATAAAAGGGTATGTTGTTTTTCAATTTAAAAAAGGAGATACGGAGGCTTTTACAATTAATGATATAGTTATAA
>NZ_DKLM01000012.1:0-8257 GCF_002455975.1 Clostridium sp. UBA6640 | reverse complement strand
ATTTGCTTTAGAAGATCCAAGAGATGGGTCAGATATAATACTTACTGGTGCATATCATCAATGCAGTAAGCAAGGAATTGGAATAATGTACAGAGTAATAGATGTATTTAAACTTTTCAAAGATTTAGAAAGCCATAACTTTAAAAATCAAAATTGTAGGCTTAAACTAACAATTACTGATACTCTTATAGAAGAAAATAATGGAAGTTATATAATTCATTTTAATGACGGAAAAGCCACTCTAAATAAAAATAAAGATTTTGACGTAGAACTTATGATGGATGTTTCAGACTTTTCATCACTTATTACTTGTGTTGTAGATATTAATAGTCTTTATAGATGTGGGAAAGCTAAAATTTCAAANNAGAATATTTAAAAATATTAAATGAAATATTTTCATCAGATGAAAAACCAATCTGTATGACACAGTTTTAAAGTATATTATTTATAATAGAAAAGTTATTATATCATATAATTTAAATTAATATGTATAGCTTGTATAATTTATAATTAGGAAAAGTGATTTAACACTTTTCTTTTTTTATTCCACCTCTGGGNNCTGGGGAACAGTAGTGAAGCCCGTTAGGGTTCCCCTGAGGTGCAGTATAGTTCGGATGAAGAATTAGTGAGCTTATACTAGTATTATGGAGATAAGCAATATAATTAGAATATTGTTTAATACCGCGCATGAGAAACAACTTGGTGGTGAAAGTCCACTACAGGCTTGGCAGTAGGAACTGTCAGCCGAGGAAAAGGGTGTTCGCCGTGAGGTGGAATCTGAAGAAAGCTTACAGTAAAATTTTAGTTTAAGGTATATAGATTATGTTTAAGGATTAAATATAAGTAAATAGAAGAAAAGACTATTGGAGAATGTCCAATAGCCTAATTCTAAACAATATTACAAAATAATTATTATCTCAATTAATTCCATAATCCATCAACAGGTATATTGTAGGTAGAATTACCAGATAACCATTCATTGATATTTTTACTTAACACTCTATTTCCTTTTACATAAACTTCTAAATCTTTTACCTTCCAATCATCACCTAGATATTTTGCTTTACGAATCCATACATTTTTTACTTGAGATAAGTTGAAGGAATCTTCTGTTTGTATATTGAATTGATAAGCTGTTTTATAACTTTGCTCAAAATCATCTCCAGCAACATCACAGTTAAACTCGAATTTCCTACCATCATTTAATTCCATTCCAAAGTATACATAGTCATCTGTTCCAGCATATTTTTCATCTGCAGTACTAATTACAACATGAAATCTACCTATTTCAGAAGGCATGTCTACCTTTTTGTCAGTAGAAACTTCATTTAAAAAATTATATATTAAACTTGCCCCGTTTATTTGGGAATTTGTTAATGATTCTTTAACTGCATATTTCCAATCTTCCCATGAGTTGCTCATTTTAGCATGACTATAATATAAGTCTTTAGATATCTTTCCATATTTTTGAGATTGAGCTGTTATGAAATCAGTAAAGTATTCATAATTTAAACTTAGCGCATATTCGCCTTCGGAGGTCGAATATCCTAAAGTATCTATTTTATAATCTTCTTTTACTTTTTCAGCATAGGATTCAAAAGGAACATGAGGAGAATTTATTCCAGCTGTTACATTTGAAGCATGATGAGGTTCAGCTATATCAGATAAATAATGCATAGCTTTACCTAAATCATAAGAAGCTCCTTCATAATTGCCATCTTTCCATTTAGCAACTGCTTGACTAAAATAATTTCTTACTTGTGATTCTGCAGTATCATGTATTGTATAAAAAGGATATGGAAAGTTTGAAGTGAAATTTGTATCCTCATCTGGGTCATAAAAATGATCCTGGTATAATGCATAGTCTCTATCCTTACCTAAATCACCAAAATCAGGAGCAACAGAACCATTTTTATAAATTGTTAAATTTTCCATAAGAATATCTAAATTTTCTTTAAATTTTATATTTTCAACTGATATAGAATCATTAGTGACACATTTTACAGATTGCTCTGCAATCATTTTATGGGTATCTAATACATTGGGATCCTTCTTACTATCCCAAGCATAAGCTTGAGAAGCAGGTATTACTGAATAAAACAATGCTCCTGCAAAAAGTGAGCATAAAGTAATCTTTAATTTGTTCAAATAAACTCGCCTCCTATATATTTGAATATTTTAAGGAGTATCCATTCAAATTAGGAATAAAACAGTTGAATTTTTTGTTTAATAGTTATTCTAAAAACATTTCCTAATATGGTTTTTACAAACTTAGCAAGAGAAAATTTTTTAGTTACCCTTTTTTATATCTAAAGTTTCCAATTTAAATGATGATTTTATCTTATTCTCTTAAAAAGTTCATTTGATAAATTCTCCTTAATGAGTGAAAAAAGGTATTATTTGTAGGAATTATAATTATATGTTCTTACTAGTAGTTATTGCTATAATGAGCGTTTCTTTAAATTAATGCTTCAATTATATTTTTTATCGATAGTTTTTTGGATTTTGTCCCCTTTTTTTATAAAATAATAAAAAACTTGTCCAACTTTTTGTTAGATATAAAATTTAAATGACATAAAGTTCTATAGAACATTTTATTATGCACTTTTATTTGCAAATATTTTATGTGTTTACATTATACCTTTTTTAAATTTACTTTATTGTCAGATTATGTATGTAAAATAGATTTTTTTGCGACAAATTATTATTTTTTTGACTTTAAATTATAATAATTTGATATAAAATATTATTAAATAAAATTATATTAAAGCTAAAGTACATAAAATTAACCAGTATTTGGAATGGTAATATAAAAAATGTTAGGGTTTCTAATTTATCTATTAATAACTTTTTCGTCTTCTAATTGTTTTAATTATAGATAAAAAGGGTTATGGAAAACTTATTAAAAGAAAATTGCAGAATGTCAAAGAATTTTATTAAAGTTTTGTAAATATGTGTTAATATAAAATTATAGTAAATTTAAAATAATGGCTATGTCTTAAGATATTATTTTTATAAGCATTATATCAATTAAGTCATAATTAATAATAAAAATAAGAACATGGTCTAAATAATTGGGAGGGAACCATGAGCGAAGTAAAAAAGTTAAAAATTAGAGAAGAAGTTCCTGAAAAGTATAAATGGAATGTTGAAAAAATGTATTTAAACGAGGAAGCTTGGGAATCAGACTTTATTAAAGTAAAAGAAATAGCACCTAAGTTAATGGACTATAAAGGAAAATTGAAGGATTCTAATATGCTTTTAGGATATCTAGAAAGTTATGTTAAAGTTTCAAATTTAGCAGAAGATTTATATGTATATGCTCATCTTAGAAGTGATGAAAATACAGCAAATACTAAGTATCAAGTTCTCTTAGATAGAATAAGAGATTATCTTACAGAGGTAAATAGCATGACCTCTTTCTTTATACCAGAAATTTTAACTTTAAGTGAAGAGGATATTAACAAGGCTATAGATAACTTAGAGCCACTAAAACTTTATGAAAAATATTTGAAGGATATATTAGAGCAAAAACCTCATGTTCTTAGTGAAGAAGGGGAAAAATTATTAGCATCTGCAGAAAATTCGCTATCAGCTCCAGGAAATATATTTAATATGCTAAGTAATGCAGATATGACTTTCCCTGTAATACAAGATGAAAATAATAATTCAGTTGAACTTACAGAAGGAAATTATTCTGTGTTTATAAGATCAAAAAATAGAAGGGTTAGACAAGAGGCTTTTAATGGTTTATTTGGCGAATATAAAAGATATAAAAATACTTTAGCTACTACTTATACATCTTCAGTTAAGAATTTTATATTTAAATCAAAAACTAGAAAGTACAATTCTTCACTAGAAAGTTCATTGAAGCCCAATAAAATTCCTCTTGAGGTCTATAGAAATGTAGTAGATACTATAAATAACAATTTATTATCTCTTCATAGATATGTAGCTCTTAAAAAGAAATTGTTAAAGTTAGATGAAATTCATATGTACGATTTATATGTACCTAATATAGAGACTCCTAAATTTGATATACCTTATGAAGAAGGAGTAAAAATTTGTATTGAAGCACTAAAACCAATGGGAGAAGAATATCTAAATATATTTAAAGAAGGCATAAAAGATAGATGGATTGATATATATGAAAATAAAGGAAAAAGAGGCGGAGCTTATTCTAGTGGAAGCTATAACAGCATGCCATATGTACTTTTAAATTATAGTAACCAAATAAATGATGTTTCTACTCTTGCTCATGAAATGGGGCATTCTATACACTCCTATTATTCAAAGAAAAATCAGCCATATATTTATGCAGATTATGTATTGTTCTGTGCTGAGGTTGCATCTATAACTAATGAATGCATACTTATGGATTATTTAATAAAAAAAGAAGAAGATAAAATTAAAAAATTATACTTGATTAATGAACAGCTGGAAAGTATAAGAACTACTGTTTTTAGACAAACAATGTTTGCTGAATTTGAACTTGTGGTTCATGAAAAAATGGAAGCAGGAGAAGCACTGTCTAGTGATGATCTATGCAATATATACCATGATCTAAATGTAAAATATTTTGGAAAAGATATGATTATAGATAGCGAGATAGATATGGAATGGTCAAGAATTCCTCATTTTTATAGGGATTTCTATGTTTATCAATATGTAACAGGCTTTGCAGCAGCAAATTCATTTTCACAAATGATAATAAATGGAGGAGCCCAAGAGGTAGAAAGATTTAAAGGCTTTTTAAAAGCAGGAAGTAGTGATTATCCGATAAATATACTTAAAAATGCAGGAGTTGATATGACAACACCAAAACCACTAGAAGATACTATAAAAAGATTTGATATGTTATTAGACATGCTAGAAAAGGAAATATAAGATTATTTTAAAATCAAGGTTGTCAATATGAAATTTATTGATGACCTTGATTTTTTCAATAAGTAATATTAAGGGAATTTTTGTATAATAAAGATATAAAAATAAAATAGTATTATATTTTTTGAGGAAATACTAGAAATAATAAATTTTATAGTAAACTATAAGTTTTATTAATGAATTTATAAATAAAAATAGTATATAATTATTATAGAATTTTGAATATTTTCTTTAGGGGGATAAGGATGGATATTAATTGTGAAACCTGTTATTTGTACCAAATTGCAGACGTTAATTTATCTAGTAGGACTTTAAAGGAAACTACGGAGATTAATAGCAGCTATAAGTTAATTGATGAAAGCTGTATTGATATTCTTAAACAAAGAATAATTAACACTAAGTCTGTAGGAAATTTTAGCATGTTATATGAAAATGTTAACATAGCTAAAAAAGGGGATATTATTTTTTCTTTAAAACAAAATTTTATTAAAGGAGAGCTGTGTGCCGCACTAATTGAAGAAGATAATATTTTGGTACCTAATAATTCCTTTGCACTTATTATACCAAAGGATAAAAATAAATCAGATGATTTGATGTTTTTACTTAAGGATGATTATGCTATATCTCAAATTAAACCATTAGACACAGGTAGCAATTGTTTTAATATTACTGCAAAAGAATTAAACAACATATTAATACCAACACAAACATAATTTATATATTTATGCTGATAGAACTTTCTATCAGCATTTATTTTTTGTACTAAATATAGAATTAAAAAGACGTAGATAAATGATAACTTATCTAAAAACTGTATGTTTACATAATTTTTATAATATATAGTTTTAAATCAAGTTTTCAATGAGTATATTTTATTATAGGCATATTATATTTATTCAGTTGAGAACTGAAAATGAATGATTGATGATTGGCAATTATGTTTGAAATTAATTTTGGTCAAACTAATTTCTTCAAATAGGATTTTCACTAAAAGTGACTATGTCACTTTAAAAAGAGATAAATTCAAACTCCTCTTATAAAAGAGAAGTATCAATAATTGTCCATTGTCAATAGTCAATTCTCAATTGTATAAGTACTAGGTAAGTAATGAAATTTTGGGGGATATTTATGAATTTGCAGTTATATTTAGATAATCTAAGTGAAATATTTAGAAAGAACTTCGAACTTCACAAGGATGTAGTAATTTTTGATAAAAAGCTAAATTTATATGGAAAATATAAGGATATAGGTGGGAGGACCTTTCTGACTAAGGATGATGTTATAGATAAGTTTGAAATATATGAACATTGTTTAGTACAGAGCTATGATGATTTAAAATATGAAGATTTAGTAGAGTTTTCACATTATCTAAAAGATATGACTGTAAAACTAGTAAATCCTAATGGAGAACATAAAAGTTCTATAATAACAGGAATTATAGTCAGTAAAACTAATACCTCTAAGGATATTTGGGACTATACAAAAAAATTCAAATACAATAAGTATTATAAGTTCACACTTCATGGTTGGAGTAGTGTAAAGCTTGTAGTTATAGATTTATTTAATAGCAAGATTATAACTAACAAAGCTGCTAGAGAAGACTATAAGGTGTATTTACACACCTTAAGTAATAAATAAAGGAGGATATAAATGAACGCACTGTTATTATTAGTTATTTCAATTATAGTATTCTTAATAGCTTATATAACCTATGGTGCATGGCTAACTAAAAAATGGGGTATTGATGTTAATAGAAAAACACCAGCTCATACTAAGTATGATAATATGGATTATGTACCATCAAATTCTAAAGTGCTATTAGGACATCACTTTTCTTCAATTGCAGGTGCAGGACCTATAACTGGACCAATATTAGCAGCAGTTTTTGGATGGATTCCTGTATACTTATGGATATTAGTTGGGAGTGTATTTGTGGGAGGTGTTCATGATTATAGTGCATTATTCGCATCTATAAGACATGATGGAAAAACTATAGGAGAAATAATTAAAACTAATTTAGGCAATAAAGGTAAAATACTATACAATATTTTTGCATGGTCTACTATTGTATTAATAGTAGCTGCTTTCACTGATATTTGTGCTTCAACTTTTACTTATGATCCTAATAATTTAATAGGAGCGCAAGCAGGAACAGCATCTATACTTTTTATATTTATATCAATGATTTTTGGATTTGCTGTTTATAGAAAAGGAGCTAAACTTGGAATTTCCACATTAATTGGTGTTATACTTTTATTTTTCTGTATATGGCTTGGATATATGTTCCCTTTTATAAAATTAACAAAACTTCAATGGAATATAGTATTGATTATATATATAACCTTGGCATCTACTTTACCAGTATGGATATTACTACAACCTAGAGATTATTTATGCTCATTTCTTTTATATGCAATGATTATAGGAGGGGTACTAGGAATAGTAATTTATAGACCTTCAATGGCTATACCTGCTTTTAGTGGTTTTAAGATTAACAATCAGACACTATTTCCATTCTTATTTGTAACTGTTGCTTGTGGAGCAGTATCAGGATTTCACTCTCTTATAGGGTCAGGAACTTCGTCAAAGCAAATTGACAAAGAATCTGACGCAAAATTAATAGGTTATGGTTCTATGCTCATTGAAGGTATTGTAGCGATTATAGCCTTAATAACTGTTGGGTATTTAGCAAATTCTGAAGGAGCTCCTTCAGTAGTGTTTGCAAATGGACTATCTGTATTTATGAATAGTTTTGGATTACCACTTCAGATAGGTAAAGTATTTACTATGCTTACTTTTTCAGCTTTTGCATTAACTAGTCTTGATACAGCAACAAGGATTGGAAGGTATATATTCCAAGAATTCTTTGACAAAGAAAAAGAAAGTAAGAGTTTAGGTAATAATAAATATTTTGCTACATTTGCTACCATAGGAGCATCAATTTTATTATTGGCTTATGGATACAATAAAATTTGGCCTATATTTGGATCAGCAAATCAACTATTAGCAGCTCTTTCTTTATTAGCAGTTTCAGCTTGGCTATCTAGTATAGGGAAAAAATATACTATGGCTTTAATACCTATGATATTTATGTTTATAGTTACATTGACATCATTAACAATGTTAATACGTCAATATTTTACTGCAGCTACGTCAAATATAGTACTAGGAGTATTTGCTGTAATATTACTAATTTTAGCATTAATTTTATTAATAGAGACTTATAGAGTTATAATTAAAAAGAAAAAAGCATAATTTTTAAGAGGCTGTCTCAAAAGGGACCGCCTCTTAATTTGTGCGCCCAGCATGGGCGTTTACTTGTCGGTGAAAGTCCGATACGGGGGTTGATAGTGCCAACCGTTAGCTTAAGACA
>NZ_DKLM01000009.1 GCF_002455975.1 Clostridium sp. UBA6640 | reverse complement strand
ATATAAGTTAACAGATCGTAAATAAATGTAGGGGTGCTAATATGAACATATATTTAGTTAGACATGGTGAAACTATTCAAAATAAAAATAAAGTATTTTATGGTACAATAGATGAAGGGTTAACGGAAAAAGGAATAATTGAATCAAAGAAATTAAATACTTTTTTTAAAGACATTGACTTAGATGTGGTTTATTTAAGTAATAAAAAAAGAGCCTATGAGACATCTAAGATAATACTAGGTGAAGAATTTAAAAGATTAGAAAAAAATAATAAAATAATTATAGACAAAAGAATAAATGAAACTAACTTTGGAGAGTTTGAGGGGAAAAGCTATGAAGAACTTTTAAGATGCTATCCTAAGGAATGTGATATATGGGAAAAAGATTGGAAAGGATTTGTACCACCTAATGGAGAGAGCTATATAGAGCTATACAATAGAGCATCTAATTTTTTAAAAGATATATTAAGCTTAACCTGTGAAAATGTGCTAGTTGTAACTCATAGCGGAGTAATAAGGGCAATATACTCTTATATTATGAATGAAAATATGGATTTGTTTTGGAAGTTTTCTTCAAGGAATGGGGATGTTTCAATTGTAAAATACGAATATGAAAATTTATTCTTAGATGGAATAATTCATAATAAATTTTTATAAGGAAAGTAAGGTGTATCAAATGAGTAGGGTAATATTAGTTACAGGAGGCAGTAGAAGTGGTAAAAGTAGTTATGCAGAAAGTATCTTTGATGAGAAAGATGATGTATTATATATAGCTACAGCTATAGTAACAGACAATGAAATGAAAAATAGAATAGACAAACATAAAAAAGGACGAAATCAGAAGTGGAGGACTTATGAGGGATATAGGGATTTACATAAAGCTATAGAAAACATAGAGGAGCCAAATATATTATTAGATTGTGTAACAATAATGGTAACAAATTTATTATTTGATAAAGAATTAGATTTTGATAATATAACCATGGAAGAAGTAGATAGAATACAAGACAATATTAAAAAAGAATTTGAAAAACTTATTTTAATGGCTAAAGAAAAAAACAAGGTTTTAGTTATGGTTACTAATGAAGTGGGAAGTGGATTAGTACCTGAATATAAATTGAGTAGAATTTATAGAGATATAGCAGGTTTTACTAATCAATTTATAGCAAAGCTTTCAGATGAAGTTTATTTTGTAACCTGTGGATTACCATTAAGATTAAAATAAGACATTTGAAATAAAATGGACTAGTATACTGACTAGTTATTTTTTTGAAGATGCTTAAGTTAGGAGTAAGTTATGAAAAAATATATAAACGATTTTTTATTATATATTCAATTTTTTACTAGAATACCTGTTAATCTTCAATTAGATTGCAGTGATAAAAATTTTAGAAGAGGAGCCATGTTTTTTCCGATAATAGGCTTTATAGTAGGGGGGATTCAATATTTAGTATATTTATTATTAAATAAATATCTACCTTCTAGTATAACAGCCATTTTTGTAGTATTGACATTTGTGTTACTTACAGGAGCATTACACTTAGATGGCTTAGGTGATGTTTGCGATGGCTTTTTTGCTTTTAAAGGTGGCAAGGAAAAAATTATTGATATAATGAAAGACAGTAGAATAGGAGTATATTCTTGTGTAGCTATAGTTTTGGATCTATTATTTAAATATAATTTGATAAAATTAGCAATAGATTCATACGTACCTCAAATAATAATTGTGGCACCCATCATAGCAAGATTTTCGGTGGTGTTATTAGCTACAATAGGGAAAAACGCTAAATCTACAGGGACAGGTAATATATTTATTGGAAATATACAAACTATAAATATAGTAGTGACAGCTGTAATATGTTTATTATTACAATTTATATTTATTAGCCATAAAGATATGGTAATTCTAACTTTTACTGCAATTATTATAACTTTGTTATTTAATAAATTTTGTGAACATAAAATAAATGGATTAACAGGGGACACTCTAGGGGCAATAAATGAGTTAGTTGAAATATTAACTTTAACTATATTTTTCATTATTTAGAGGAGAATAAAAATGGGAGAAAATAAAATAAGTTTTTGTGCACACAATGAAGGTCATGAAAGAGTAATGGAAAAAATAAAAAAAGATTTTCCAAAGCATAAAGCTACCTTAAATAAATGTATAGGTGCTTGCGATAAATGCGGAGGAAACTTAATTACCAGAGTTAATGGAAAACTTATAGAAGCGGATAGTGAAGAAGAGCTTTACGAAAGTATAAAAAAAGAAATTTAATATTTCAATTAAAGTATGGACATTTACCAAAATTTATTATAAAATTTCCTTTAAACAGGTAATTTATTATATTTAATTCAAGTGTTAAAATAAAGGCTTTAGTAATTTAAGTATTACTAAAGCTTTTATTTTTTTATAGATTTTTTTATTAATTATTATTAATAATTGTTAACTTTAGATTAAATTTTCTAATTAATTTGTTAATTTTAAAATATTTATCTTTTTTGACATATATCACTATTGATATGACTATCAATAGTGATATATAATGTATTACGACTTTAAGTTTAAGGAGTGATGGATATTGGAAAAAATTGCAATAATAACAGATAGCGCCAGTGATTTAGCAAAAGAATTTGTAGAAAAGTATAATATAAATATACTTCCCTTTAGAATTATATATAAGGATAGAGAATTTAGTGATGGAATAGATATAACAACGAAGGAAATATGTGAAAATTTACATAAAGAAATACCTACAACTTCTTTACCATCAATGAAAGATATGGAAGATACATTTAAAAAACTAGAAAGTGAAAATTATACTCATGCTATTGTAATTACAGTATCTAGTCAATTATCAGGACTTTATAATGCTGTTAAACTTGCAAGTGAAAATCATCCAACTATAAAAAGCTATATTTTTGATTCAAAGATAGTTTCTTATGCACATGGAGCAATAGCTATGGAATGTGCTGAAATGATAAAAAGTGGGGCAAGCTTTGATGAGATAATTGCTAAGTTACCAGAGATGAGAAAGAAAGGAAATGGTTTTTATGTAGTTGGCACATTAGAATACTTAAAAAAAGGCGGAAGAATAGGAAAAGTTGCTGGAACAATAGCAGAGCTTTTACATATAAAACCGATAATATCAGTTGATGATCAAGGTCATTACTATACTCTAGATAAAGTAAGAGGTAGAAAGCAATCTATTAGCAGAATGCTATCAATTGGAAATGAATTATTAGATAAAAATAAGCAAGATGTATACATTATACATGGTGAGGCAGAAGAAGAAGCTAGAAAGCTTTTAGCTGAATATGAGAAACACCCTAATGTAAATAGAGCTTATTTTGGCGGATATGTAAGTGCAGTATCTGGAGCACATAGTGGACCGGGATTTATAGCGGTAGTGTTTTATGAAGCACAATAAATTATAGTATATACATATAGAAATTTAAAGATATTTAACTGTAAAATGCCTGATAAGAATTTTGAATACAAATTCGATTAAAAAGTTATCATTATAAAAGTGTAGTTCTAAATATAGCTAATAGTTTAAATGGATATAAATAATAATTAATTACTTACATAAATTTTGAAATCACAGTTCTTTCATCTGCATTTGCAAATATGTATTTATAGAAAAAAATAGCTTAAATGCATTTTAATGCATTTAAGCTATTTTTACTATTATTTGAAACTGATATATTTATATAGAAATTGAATATTATTTGAAAAATTATTTAAAATAATAGTAATTATATCTCATTAACATAATAATATAGTTTGGGGAAGAGTATAGAGTGCTTTATTTTTTATAAAAAATTATTTTGGATTTAATATTATATATCACTATTGATAATACTATCAGTAGTGATATATAATATTATTAGATAAGAATAAATGGAATTTTAGTTTTTAGGAGTGATATATTTGGAAAAAATAGCATTAATTACAGATAGTACTTCAGATTTAAGTAAAGAAATGATAGATAAATATAATATAATAGTTCTACCTTTTAGAATTATTTTTAAAGATAGAGAATTTAAAGATGGAATAGAAATAACACCTGAGGAAATATATAAATCATTTGAGAAGGAAGTTCCTACTTCCTCATTACCTTCAATGAAGGATATGGAGGAGGTTTTTCAAAAACTAGAAAGAGAAGGATATACTCATGCCATTGCAGTAACGTTATCTAGTAAACTATCAGGTATATATAATGCATTGAAGTTGGTGAGTGAAGATTATCCCTCTATAAATACTCATGTATTTGATTCAAAACTTATATCTTATGGAGAGTCAGTTATTATTTTAGAAGCGGCTAAGATGATAGAAAAGGGTATGAGCTTTGATGAAGTAGTTAAAAAGCTACCAGAAATAAAGAAAAGAGTGCGTATTTTCTTTGTAGTTGGAACTTTAGAATATTTAAAAAAAGGTGGAAGAATAGGAAAAGTTGCAGGAACTATTGCAGAACTTTTAAATATAAAACCTATTATTCATGTAGATGAAGAGGGATCTTATGCAACATATGATAAGGTTAGGGGACGAAAACAATCTATTAATAGGATGATTGCTATAGCCAATGAGATGTTAGATAAAAAGAAGTGCGATGTTTACGTATTTCATGGAGAAGCAGAAGAAGAAGCAAGAAGGATTATAGAGGAGATATCTAGACATCCTAATGCAAACAGTGCTAATTTCGGTGGATATATAAGTCCTGTATCTGGAGTCCATAGTGGCCCAGGCTTTTTAGGTGTACTTTTCTATGAGGTGGAATAATTAAATGGCTAATTCTTTTCCTGATATTAAGGCAGAAGAAAAGCGATTATATGAAGAATATAAGAAAAAATTAAATGAACTTCGTAAAGTACAAAATGAAAATGAAGCGGTAGGTCAAGTATTTACGAAGGGGCTTCTGCCAATATATGTTATGTATATATTAAGTTTAGGGCCAACAAATGGCAATGATATTTCTCATCAAATTGGAGAGAGAACTAATGGATTATGGCTCCCAAGCACAGGAGGTATATATCCACTATTAAAAAAATTAGAAAAGGAAAAGTATGTTGAAGGACATTGGGATGATTCTAAAAAGAAAATGCAGAAAATCTACAAGTTAACCAAAGAAGGGGAAATTGAATTTAAGAATAAAAGAGAACTTCTTAGAGGTAAAATTGAAGAGGCATTAGAAGTTTTTAAAATAATATATAGTGATTTATATTCTGATTAAAAATCCATGATTTTCATGGATTTTTTTTGCTTGTGCGCCCAGCATGGGCGCTTACTTGTCGGTGAAAGTCCGATACGGGGGGTGATAATGCCAACCGTTAGCTTAAGACA
>NZ_DKLM01000109.1:17026-32091 GCF_002455975.1 Clostridium sp. UBA6640 | reverse complement strand
AACCTTGATATGCCTATGGTTTGATGTATTTTTATTTTTTGTTCTAAAGTAGGTTTAATCTCCATCTTGTAAGCTCTTTTCAATTTCCTTATCCTCCTTAATCTTTTTCTTATGCTTTCTAAGACCGTAAATTCTACAACTAAAAACATGTAATATTGATATTATGTCTTGAACTAATTCTTCTTGAGGTGAAAGACTTTCGTTATTAACAACTATTATTTTAGTATCAAATTTTGTCAAAAATCTTTCAAACCAATTATAACCAAAGCGTACAAATCTATCTTTATGAGTTATTAATATAGAATCAATTTTATTTTCCATACATTCCTCTAAAAGTTTATTCCATTTTTTTCGGTTATAATTTAATCCACTTCCTATATCAGATATAACTTCATCAATGATAATACCTTTAGCATTTGCAAAATTCTTTAGGAATTCAATCTGGTTTTTCAAATCATCTTTTTGATTATTGGTAGATACTCTTGTGTAAATAATTATTTTTCGCTCTACTTCTTTTTTAAGACCTTTGAATTCTAAATATCGGTCGTAAGTATAATACCTTCGATTAGTAGGAGTTCTTTTTGCTTTTAATATATCTTCTCTATCCCAACGTTGAAGTGTTTTTACTGATACATTCAATAACTCAGCAAAATCTTTTGGTTTATAATTTGTAATATGTTTCATTTAATATACTCACATCCTTCTTGTGAGTATATTTCAACATATTTTTACACTGATTCCAATAAACTTAACAACTATTTAGTTGCTCCTTTAAAACCAACTTTAAATATTATATCATTTTAAACATATGAAATAAAATAAATAATCAGAGATGAATTTTTTTGCACTTTCAAAAATAAAAAGCGACAAAGTCGCTTTTTATAAATCATTCTCTGTAATAATATTAAATAATTCCGCTGCTACTTCTCTTTTGCTCATAGCACCTAATGTAATAGAGGTTTTATCTCTATTAATAATAGTTACCTTGTTACTATCCTTACCAAAGCTATCAGTAATATAATTTGCAACAATATAATTGAGATTTTTCTTTTCTAATTTACCTGTAGCATTTTTTATTACATCATTACTTTCAGCAGCAAATCCTACTAAAATTTGATGTTTTTTTAATTCTCCAAGTTTTTTTAGTATATCATTATCTCTTTCAAATTCTAATACTAGATTACCATCACCTTTTTTAATCTTTGTATTAGAATAGTTTTTAATTTTATAATCTGCAACTGCTGCAGACTTTATAGCTATGTCACAATTCTCAAAGTGATTTACTGCTTCATCATACATTTCCCCATTAGTTGTAACCTTAATAAGGTTTACTCCAAAAGGTGTTTTTAAACTAGAAGGCCCACTTATAAGTGTAACCTCAGCTCCTCTGTCTCTAGCTTCTTCTGCAATGGCATATCCCATTTTACCACTAGAGCCATTAGTAACATATCTTACAGGATCAATTGGTGATATAGTTGGTCCTGCTGTGACTAAAACTTTTTTACCTATTAGATCCTTTTTCTCATGAAGTTTACTAATAATAGTTTCTGCTATTAACTCTGTATCCTGAAGCTTTCCATCTCCAACATCTCCACATGCCAATCTTCCACTAGCTGGAGATATAAATTCATATCCAAAGGATTTTAACTTATTCATATTATCTTGCACTATAGGGTTATTATACATATTAGTATTCATGGCTGGTGCAAAAATAACTGGCGCTTTTGTAGCCATTATTGTAGTTGAAAGCATATCGTCTGCTATACCATTAGCAACCTTTCCAATAATGTTAGCTGTTGCAGGCACAACCACTACAAGGTCTGCTTTTTTAGCTAAAGAAATATGTTGAATTTCCCAAGCCTTTGGCTCTGCAAACATATCAGTTATAACCATATTTTGACTTAATGACTGAAAGGTAAGTGGTGTTACAAACTCTGTAGCTGATTTAGTCATTATAACATGAACATTAATGTTCTTTTTTCTTAATTTGCTTATAACATCTAAAGCTTTATAAACAGCTATTCCGCCACTAACCCCTATAACAACTGTTTTTTCGTTTAACATTTTACTTTAATCCTTCTTTCGTGGTTTCAGTTTCAATTGCGCCCTCATTTATTTCATTAATAGCAATTGTAACAGGTTTAGTTGAATCTACAGTTATTAGTGGCTCTTTGCCCTCTATTAATTGTCTTGCTCTTTTAGAAGCCGCAACTACTAACGAATACCTATTATCAACTTTTTCTAATAAATCTACTATTGATGGATTAATCATTGAATTGTTCATGTATTAGAACCTCCCTAATATTTCATCTTTTATTTTATATACTCTACATTTTTCAGCAGTTATTATGCTCTCAATTTTGCTAACTGCTTCATTAACTTCATCATTAATTACTGCATAGTCATACTTTGAGGCAAAAGAAATTTCCTCATAAGCAGAATTTAATCGAGTCTTTAAAGATTCTGGTGTTTCACTGCCTCTATTGGTAATTCTAGATTTTAATTCTTCCATTGACGGAGGTAGTATAAATATAAACACTCCATCTGGATAAGCAGATTTTATCTTTAATGCACCTTGAATATCAATTTCTAGTATTACATCTTTTCCACTTTCCAATACTTCAAAAACCTTAGATTTTGGAGTGCCGTAATAATTTCCATAGACTTCTGCATACTCTAAAAAATCATCACTATCTATTTTTTCTAAAAACTCTTCTTTATCTATAAAAAAATAGTTTAAGCCATCTATCTCTCCATTTCTTGGCTTTCTAGTTGTAGCTGATACTGATATCCATATATCATTTCTTTCTAACAGTGACTTACATACAGTACCTTTCCCAGCTCCTGAAGGACCAGATATAACTAATAATTGACCTTTCACTCCCATTTTATTCATCAACCTCTTCTATATGCTCATCTTCTTTAGAAGATAATCTATGTGCAACAGTTTCTGGTTGAACTGCTGATAAGATTACATGGTCACTGTCTGTTATGATTACTGCTCTAGTCCTTCTGCCATATGTAGCATCAATAAGCATACCTCTATCCCTTGCTTCTTGAATTATTCTTTTAATTGGTGCTGATTCTGGACTTACTATAGCAACCAATCTATTGGCAGAAACTATATTTCCAAATCCTATGTTTATTAATTTTATACCCATTAGTTACCTCCTATTATTCTACATTTTGAACTTGTTCTCTTATCTTCTCAATTTCGCTTTTAATATCCACAGCTAAATTAGTAATTTCTAAATCATTAACTTTAGATGCTATAGTATTACTTTCTCTATTCATCTCTTGAACTATAAAATCTAATTTTCTTCCAACAGGTTCTTCTAATTTTAGTGTTTCCTTGATTTGAGAAATATGACTATTTAGTCTTACAATTTCTTCATCTATTCCTGTTTTATCAGCTAAGAGCACTACTTCCATAGCAATTCTACTTTCATCTAATTGAGATTCTTCTAAAAGTTCCTTAGCTTTTTTAGTTAACTTTTCTCTGTACTCTATGGATACCATTGGTACTCTTTCACTAATTGTATCGGTAAATTTTTTAATTAAATCACATCTATAACTAATATCTTGATTTAATTTTATACCTTCAATTTCTCTCATATGTACTAATGAGGCTAACGCTTCATCTAAAGATACCTGAAGCTCTTCCCAAGCTTCTTCTAAATTTTCTTCTTTTTGCTTTAAATTGATAACCTCAGGAAATCTAGCTAAATTTGTTACTGAAATATCATCTCTTAAATCATACATAGACTGAATTGTTTTAAGGCAGTCCATATAACTTTTTACAAGTTCTTCATTTAAAACTGCCTCTACATTTTCTTTATCATGATGATTTTGTGTTATAAATATATCAATTTTACCTCTTTTAATTTTTTCACTAACAACCTTTCTAATGTTGTCTTCCAATGAAATTAACGCTCTAGGCATCCTTACATTTAGTTCAAAATATCTGTGATTAACACTCTTTATTTCTACAATAAAATTTGAGTGGCCATCACTGCCACTTCCACGCCCAAAGCCTGTCATGCTTTTAATCATAAAAAAACGCATCCTTCCGACTTCTTTGTAAATTCTTTAATACCTATTATACAAAACTTATAACATCAATTTCAAGCTAAAAGTGTAAGTATTAATTAGTAAATTGGAATATTTATTAGATATTTAAAGAAAAACAAATTTATTCATTAATAATAGAGGCAATATTGCCTCTATTATTAATTATTTTAATTATAGACATATAATCATTTTTATAACTTTTAATCATATTTGTCAAGCATTAAAAGTGCATTTTTTGTAGTTTCTATGTCATTAGTTAAAGATATTCTAAAATAGTCATATCCTAAATCTCCAAATACTGATCCTGGCGTTACAACAATTCCATACTTATCTATAAGCTCTGAACAAAACTCATAGGTAGTATAACCTTTAGGAGTTCTACACCAAATATAAAAAGTTGCGTTAGTTTCAAAAAATTTAATATTCTTTTCTTTTAATATTTTCTCTACTTCGCTTCTTCTCGTAGCATAGGTTCTTTTAATATTATTTTTATATTCTTCACCTAACTGTAAAGAAGCATGTGCAGCCTTTTGTATTGGAATAAACTGGCCAGAATCTAAATTGCTTTTAATTTTAGATAGTGCATTTATTACTTCACTTGATCCAACAGCATAACCTATTCTAAATCCTGTCATATTATACAATTTAGAAAAACTTCCAAATTCAACAGACTTTTTTTCTTCATCGAATTGAAGTATACTTATAGGTTTTTCCTCTAAGGGAATTATTTCATTATATGCTGCATCATTGCATAGTATTATATTTTTTTCTCTACAATATGCAATAATTTCTCTAAAAAATTCCTTATTGCCAGTTGCTCCTGTGGGATTATTAGGATAGTTGATGAAGAACAGCTTAGCTCTGCTAGAAATATGCTCTGGAATTTCTTTAAGCTCCATTAAATACCTCTTCTTTTCCTTTAGAGGAATGGTATGAGGCTTACAACCCCATAAATTTGAAGCTATCGAATAAACAGGATAACCCGGCTCTGGCACTAAAACAATATCTCCAATATCGCAAACTGCCGGTATAACGTTGCTTATCCCCTCTTTAGAGCCAATTAAAATAATAACCTCATCTAAGGTTATGTCTACATTAAAAGTATCTTTATAGTGCCTAATAACTTCTTTTTTAAGCTCTAAAGTACCATCATAGGGCGGATATTTATTAAAGCCCTCAATGTTAAATCCATCAACTAATGCCTTTAATATATTTGGATGAACATTTAAATCTGGATCACCAATGCTCAAATCTACAACCACTTTACCATCTTCTTTTCTTTTCTTCTTAATTTCATCAAGTATTTTAAAATGATACTGTTGTAAATTGGTTATTCTATTGTTTATCTTCATATTTAATCACCCTATCTTATATGTTATAAATTATGCTATTCATAACTTATATGAAAGGTTCCATAAATATGAATATTTTTTAATAGTTGTTAATCATTATATATCAACTTTATACAGTTCACAATTATAGCGGCGAACAGTGTTCGCCATAAAACTAGCAATTGAATTGCTGGCTAAAAATAATTTCATCCTTAATTGTGCATTGTGCATTAAAAAAAATACTCCTTGAAATATTTTATTCAAGGAGTATTTTTATTAATGTGAAGCAAATATTATCTTTGCTATAAATATTCCTGCTAATACATACATTACTATGGAAACTTTCTTTTTCTCTTTTCCAAAGATATTATTTAATAAATTAATTGCTGCATAAGATATTACACCTATCGTTAATCCATCTCCTATACTGTAAGTTAATGGCATTAAAGCTAGTGTAAAGAAAGCTGGCACTCCTTCTGTATAATCAGAAAAGTCAATTTTTCTTACGCTATCAATCATATAAAATCCAACTATAATAAGTGCTGGTGCTGTTGCACATCCTGGTATTGACACAAATATTGGTGAGAAAAATAATGCTATTAAAAATAATATTCCTGTTACTACTGAAGCTAGTCCCGTTCTTGCACCTACTGCAACCCCTGCTGAACTTTCAACGTAAGTTGTAACTGTTGAAGTTCCTGCTACTGCACCTAATGTTGTTCCAATAGCATCTACCAATAATGCTTTTCCTGCATTTTTAACTCTTCCTTCTTCATCAATCATTCCAACTTTAGATGCTACACCTACTAAAGTTCCTACAGTATCAAAGAAATCTACAAATAAAAATGTAAATACTATTGTCATAAATGATGCTATTTTTGATGGATCTAATAAATATGAAAAATCTAATTTAAAAGCTATAGGTTTTAAAGATTCATATTTAAATATACCATTAGGTGTAAATATCATATGACTTGCTGCTGCTTCTGGTGATATATACGCGTAAATCCATGCCACTATTGAGCTTCCTAATATTCCCCAAAGTATAGCACCTTTTACATTTTTCTTAGATAAAACAACTGTAAGTAATATTCCTATTGTTGCAATTACAACTGTTGGGCTTGTCAAATCTCCCATCGCTAGTTTTGTTGCTTCATGTGAAACAACTATTCCTGCATTATTAAATCCTATAAAAGCTATAAACAATCCTATACCTGCTGTTACCGCATACTTCAAATTTGTTGGTATTGCATTGACAACCATTTCTCTTACATTAGTTAGTGATAGTAATATAAATATTATACCTTCTACAAATACTGCTGTTAATGCTACTTGCCAAGGAACATTCATTCCCAAAACCACAGAAAAAGCGAAAAAAGCATTTAGTCCCATTCCTGATGCTAAAGCGAATGGTAAGTTTGCATATAATCCCATAAATATAGTAGTTAATCCTGCTGTTAAACAAGTTGCTGTAACAATTGCCCCTGCTGGCATCCCTACGCCCTCTGTGCCGAGGATATCTGCATTTACTGCTATAATATACGCCATTGTTAAGAATGTGGTTATACCGCCTATAATCTCACGTTTAACATTAGTACCATTCTCTGTTAATTTAAAATATTTTTCCATTGTAGCCTCCTTATTTTTTTATTTATTTGAGTAAAACATAACAAAATCACAATTTTTCAATCCATGATTTTGAATTAAGAAAATATCATCGTAATAAATTTGATAATTCATCTTTCTAATTAATTAAAGTTTTCCCAAATTCCTAATTTTTATATTTAATAGTTCATTTGTATTAGCCTATTACAAATGAAAATTAACCACTAAAACATATACTAGTGGTTAATTTTTATATGCTGTACACAGCTATTACAATAAAAATTACACCACATTGATATATATCATTCGTACAAACATGAATTATAATGATGTTTTTTAATCTATCATTCGTACAAATAAATATTACCAACATATTTTTAGTATGTCAACAGTTTTTGCGTACATTTTATTAAATTGTATTCATTTTATTCGTATTTATAGTGTCCTTCCTCAAAAATCTCTCTTATTTTATTCATATCATTTGTTTTTCCTAATGCTACTATAAGCTTTATCCTAGCTTTTTGTCCCGGTAAGCTATCTGCAAATATAACTCCACCAGTTCTTAAATCTTTTCCTCCACCTTCATATCCATAACTATCTAAAACCCTTCCTTTATAACATCTTGAAACTAAAACTACCGGTATTCCTTTTTTTACAGTTTTTTTAACAGTGGCAGCCATCTGAGGTGGAATATTACCTCTTCCCATAGCTTCTATTACTAAGCCTTTTGCACCACTTTCTACACAATAATCTACAAGCTTTCCATCTATACCTGCACAAGCTTTTATTAAATCTACTTTAGTTTCTATTTTATCTGTAGGTATATATTCATGATTTAAGCTTTCTCTATAAAAAATTGCTTTATTATCATCAACAATGCCTATTGGTCCGAATTCAGGACTTTGAAAAGTATTTAGATGCATTGAATGTGATTTTGTAACTTCACTTGCAGCATTTAATTCATTATTTAAACATACTAATACTCCTCTCCCCCTAGCACCCTCAGAAGTCGCTGTACATATTGCTGCTGCCAAATTTGATGGCCCATCATATCCTAGTTCAGAACTATTTCTCATAGATCCTGTAACTACTATTGGTTTTTCACTTTTAATTGTTAGATGTAAAAAATATGCTGTCTCCTCTAAAGTGTCTGTGCCATGGGTAACAACCACTCCATCTACATCATCTTTCTCTAAAAATGTTTTAACATATTTTGAAAGTTCAAGCATAAGGTCTGGTGTAACATGAGGACTAGGCAAGCTTGAAAAATTATAAGACTCCACCTTTGCATAAGATTCTATTCCTGTCACCATAGACATTATCTCTTCTCCACTTAGAGTTGGAACTGCTGCTTGTATTCTTGGGTCAACCTTCATTGATATTGTACCGCCATTGAAAATAACAACTACTTTTTTCATTATAAGTACCTCCTAAATTGGTCAAATATAAATATGTAAAAGCTTTCTTATTTTAAATCATTAGATTATTATTTCATAAATATTTTACAACATATTTAAAATATTTAAAGCCTTTAAATTTAAAACTAAACAATATAGCAAAATTTTTAAACATTATATGTAAAATAACTAAACTATTCCCATTAATAAATTCTCCATAGATAGAGTTCTTCCTTCAATAAAAAAAGAGTAATTATATTGCAAAATCATTTTTTATAATTTTACAATAAATTACCCTCATAAATTATGCTAATCGTTTCTTAAATATTTAAACATTGCTTTTTCTATATCATCTGCTCCATTGTCATCTATAGTGACAACAGACAATTTACCATCTAAGGCTTTCATCTCTATCTCACCTATTTCGCTTCCTGAAATTAAATCGATATCTCTTTTAAAATTCATGATTTTGTACCCATCTTTAATCATTTGATTTATACTTTCCATAGAACTTCTCCTCCTTAGATAATAGATTTTCTTTTGTAATCTTATTATCTGCATTAAGAAACCCTCTTATCCTATAAGGTTTTTATTAATTTATGAAGTTATTTTTATTTTTGGCATTTGTAAATTAATATATAGCTACTTTTACGAAATAAAATTTAAAATAATGACTTTATTAGTTTATTACTTAAAATTTATACAGTATTTTAAGTGTTATAGGGAAATTTTTTATTTATGGATTAAAAATCAAGAATAAGAAATGTATTAAGAAAAATAATTTTACATAATCTAACTTATTTTTAATTTTTTTGAAAAAAATAATAGCTATGAGCTAACTTTCAACTCATAGCTATTATTTAGACTAATAAAACATGTACTATAAAATTATACAAATTAATCCGCCACTACCTTCATTAATGATTTTTTGAAGGGTTCTTTGAAGCTTATGTTGAACATCATCTGGCATTTTATAAAGTTTACTTTGAAGTCCTTCTTTAACCAAAACCTCAAGTGGTTTACCAAACATATTACTTTGCCAAATTTGTGATGGATCATTTTCAAACTGATCAAGAATTGATTTGTAAAATTCTTCACTTTGCTTTTCGCTTCCCATAATAGGAACTTCTGTTTCTATATCTGCTCTAATTATATGAAGTGACGGAGCTGATGCTTTAAGTTTAACTCCTTTCTTGCCTCCGCTATTAATAAGCTCAGGTACTTCTAATTTCATTTCTGATAATTGAGGTGCAACTAATCCATAGCCTGTATTATTCACATCTATTAATGCTTCTGCAATCTTATCATATTCTACCTTAGCCCTGTAGAAGCTTTCCATCATCTTCAGTAGTTCACTTTCGCTATTAATTTCAGTATTACATACTTCACCAAGTATTCTATAAAACAATTCCTGTTTTGGAATTATATTGACCTGAGCAGTCCCATCACCCATATTCATTTCTTTAACTTTTATTCCTGATAAGAATTCTACTCCCTCGAAACACTCTAAAGCCTTTTTAATATCTCTTACCTTAAATATATCTTTACACATTCCTCTAAGTATAGTCATAAAATTAATCTTTAACCAATGCTTACTGTTAAGGGTCTCTATCCACTCTGGCATATCTATGTTGATTTCCTTAACTGGGAACTCTTTAAGTACATTACTAAATATGTCTGATACATCTTGCTCATTCATTTCCATTACATTAATTAATTGTACTGGAACATCATATTTTTCTTCTAATTCTTTTTGAAGCTCCATGCTTTCTGGGGATTTTATGTCTTTACAGTTACATAACATTATAAATGGTTTATTTATTCTTTTTAGTTCCTCTACAACCCTTTCTTCAGCCTCAACATAATCGCCTCTCTGTAAACCTGTTACTGTTCCATCAGTGGTTACTAATATGCCGATAGTAGAATGCTCATTTATAACCTTTTTGGTTCCAATTTCTGCTGCTTCTTCAAAGGGTATTTCATAGTCATACCAAGGTGTAGTTACCATCTTAGGTGCATTTTCTTCATTATATCCTAAAGAATTTTTAACTATATATCCAACACAGTCCACCATTCTAACCTTAAACTTAGTGCCATTTTCAAGTTTCACTTCTACTGCTTCATTAGGCACAAATTTGGGTTCCGTTGTATGAATTGATTTGCCAGAACCGCTTTGTGGAAGTTCATCTTTAGCTCTTTCTTTTTTGTGGACATTATCTATGTTAGGTATTACCATCATCTCCATAAATCTTTTTATGAAGGTTGACTTTCCTGTTCTTACTGGGCCGACTACCCCTACATATATGTCCCCTTGAGTCCTTTCAGCAATATCTTTGTATATATCAAAGTTTTCCAAGTTCCACCCTCCTGTAACTAAATATTAACACTATATATATATTGAAAAAAACTTTTAAATATACCAATTTTTTATTGAATATTTAAGGAACTCTTAAGGTGTAGATTTATTGATTAAAACTTTAGTTTATACGATATTTTAATCTTCTATATAAAAATTAAGAATTAGATTTCATTTAAAAATCCATTAAAGAAATTAATTTATAAAATTAATTTCCCCATAATTATCAACTGTCCATTCTCAATCCTCTGATATCTAAAGTATATAAAAAAAGAAAGAAGATAACTCTTCTTTCTTTACATATTCTTTATGACATAAAATTATGCTCATCTTTTTTGTCTCTTGACATTAATTCATAAACTCCATATTTAGGGTCTTTATCTTCAAATAGAACCTTATATAAGGTATCTGTTATAGGCATAGATATCTGTTCTCTTTCTTTTAATTCATAGAAGGCTTTGCAAGCTTTTATTCCTTCAACTACCATCCCTACTTCTTTTGTAGCTTCTTCTCTAGTTAAGCCTTTTCCTATTAGTATTCCCGCTCTTCTATTTCTACTATGGATACTAGTACAAGTTACTATAAGATCTCCCATTCCTGTAAGTCCGTAAAAGGTTTCTGCTCTTCCGCCTAGCTTCATACCTATCTTAATTATTTCACTCATACCTCTAGTCATTAATGCAGCTTTTGTGTTATCACCATAACCAATTCCATCAGATATACCTGCTGCTAATGCTATAATGTTTTTACAAGCTCCACCAATTTCTACTCCTATTAAATCATCATTTGTGTAAACTCTAAATTTATTTGACATAAATATATCCTGCACCGTACTTGCTGCTTCCATATTCTTCGAGGAAACAACTATGGTAGTTGGTATATCTTGTGCTACTTCTTCCGCATGACTTGGACCTGAAATTACAACTATAGGTATATCCTTTATTTCTTCTTCTATTATCTCTGACATTCTCTTTAAAGTTCCGCCTTCTATTCCCTTAGCAACAGTAGCTACAATTTGAGAACTGCTAATATATTGTGATAGTTTTTTACTAACTTCTCTTATAGCATGAGATGGCACAGCTAACACAACTATATTACTATCCTTTACCGCCTTTTCCATATCTGAATAAGCAGTTATATTTGAAGGCATTGCTACATTTGGCAAATATTTTATATTTTCTCTTTTTATATTTATATCCTCAACTATAGCTCTATCATTTGCCCAAATAGAAACCTCTATTCCTTTTTTGGATAACATAACTCCTAAGGCAGTGCCAAAGCTTCCTCCGCCTAAAAATGCAACCTTTAACATAACCTTAAATCATCTCCCCAAAACCCTTTTATTCTTTTCTTTCTCTAAATATTAGTTTAATACCTGTTCCTTTAAAGTCAAAGCTTTCTCTCAATTGATTTTGTAAATATCTCTCATAAGAGAAATGTAGTAAGCTAGGGTCATTAACAAAAAATATAAAAGTCGGTGGCTTTGTATCTACTTGTGTTACATAGAATATTTTTAATCTTCTAAGTGCTACTACTGGTGGTTCTTTCATAAGTACTGCTCTACTTATTACATCATTTAGCACTCCTGTAGCTATCCTCTTATTATAGTTATCATAACATTCTTTAGCCATCTGAAGAACTCTATTTACCCTTTGGCCAGTTTTAGCCGAAATAAATAAATATGATGCATAAGACATAAATGATAAACCTTTAGCAATATCCATTTGGAAGTTTCTCATAGTCTTATCATCTTTCTCTATTAAATCCCACTTATTAACAACAACCATAATTGCTTTATTTAACTCATGAGCATATCCTACAATCTTCTCATCTTGATCACTTAAGCCCTCAGTGGCATCAATCATAAGAATACATATGTCTGCTCTTTCAATAGCAGCCAATGTTCTAACCACACTATATCGTTCTATTTCTTCTTTAATTTTACTCTTTCTTCTAAGCCCTGCTGTATCTATTAATGTAAATTTACCTTCTTCTGTCTCTATTTTGCTATCTATAGCATCTCTTGTTGTCCCTGGAATATTACTTACAATATTTCTCTCTTCCCCTAAAATTTTATTTATAAGAGATGATTTTCCTACATTTGGTTTTCCAATCATAGCAATTTTTATGTACTCTTCTTCTTCCTCTGATAACTGATCCTCATTAAAATGAGCAACAACTTCATCAAGCATATCTCCAAGTCCTAATCCTTGAGATGCAGATATTGCTACAGGATTTCCTATACCTAAATTATAAAACTCAAAAGCATTATCTTCTAGTTCTATTCTATCTATTTTATTAACCACTAGTACTATTGGTTTTTTAGACTTTCTAAGCATTTGAGCCACTTCATGATCTGAAGGATGAAGCCCAGCTTTTCCATCAACTATAAAGACAATAACATCTGCTGTTTCTATAGCCATGTTCGCTTGTCTTCTCATCTGTGCCATGATAATATCTTCATTTTCTGGCTCAATACCACCAGTATCAATTATTGTAAAATTATGTCTAAGCCACTCAGCTTCAGCATATATTCTATCCCTCGTCACCCCTGGTGTATCTTCAACTATAGCTATTCTTTTTCCAGCTAATTTATTAAATAATGTGGATTTACCAACATTAGGTCTTCCAACTATTGCAACTATTGGCTTTCCCATTTTACTCCTCCTCTAAATGTTTATTTAGTATATTTATTAGATCATCTCCAGCATAATCACACACTAAGAATTTCTTATTTAGTATCTTCTCCAAATCTCTTACAGTATAATCATCTAGTAATAATCCTTCTACCTCTTCTCCAAGCTCATATCCTTTTTTCAGCATATTATTTGGAATTATAATATAATCTCCTAGAGTTTCTTCCTTAGCAGTATTAATTATATCTATACCAGTTAAAAGTCCTGCTACAGTTATTGTGGTACCAAAAAACTTATTTTCTACTGCTATTACATTAATTTTAATGTTGGAATTTACTTTCATTATATTACTCGCAACTTCCTCTAAAACTGTTTTAGCAGAAACCCCTGTAATTATAGTAAATTTTCCTTTAGCCTTTTTATTTAAATATTCCACTTGTTCTTTTATAGTATTTTTTAATATTCTTATCATTCCGATTCCATCTTCTAACTGCTCATATCCCCCATAATGTTCTTCTGTTGGAGGTTCACTTCCAGCCATTACATAAAACTCATCAGATAATCTTACAAAAGGAGTTCCACTTTCTTTTACATACTTATCTTGAAGAACTTTAACACTTTCTATAAGTTCCTTAGATTTCTCCTTAGTAAATAGTTTTAAATGTGGTAAATTAGCTCTATATTTAGTTATTCCTAGTGGAACTACTGCTAAATTTTCCACGCTTGGGTAAAGAACATATAAATCCTCAATAGTTCTTATAAGTTCTTCTCCATCATTTATGCCAGGGCAGCAAACTACTTGAGTATTTACCTTTATGTCTGCTTCTGCTAGCCTTTTTAGTATATCATATATGTTGCCAGCAAATCTATTATTTAACATTTTTATCCTTAGCTCAGGATTTGTAGTATGTACGGATACGTTTATAGGACTAATTCTATATTTTATTATTCTTTCAATATCCTCTTCCTTCATATTAGTTAAAGTTAGAAAATTTCCTTGTAAAAAAGATAATCTTGAATCATCATCCTTAAAATATAAAGTTTGTCTCATACCTGGTGGCAATTGGTCAATAAAGCAAAATACACATTTATTATGACAGCTCATAGGCCTATCTAATATAGCTTCTTTAAATACTATACCTAGATCTTCATCATAATCCTTTTCTATTTCTATTTCCCATATCTCACCATCAGGTTTTTCAACTTCTAGCTCTAAATACTCATCGGTGATTAAGAATTTATAATCTATAATATCCTTAACATTATTACCGTTAATACTGATAAGCTTGTCACCTGATTCAATTTCCACTTCTTCTGCTATGCTATTAGGAAGAATCTTTGATACTAAATTTTTCACATTTCTTCCTCCTGTTCTATTAGTTTTTATACTATATTTTGAAATAATAGTAGTATTTGAATTTTTTAAATTAACATTATACAAATTTTATATTAACTTATATTTAAAATAATTAAAATAAATTTATTATTGCTTTCATAAAACTCATAACAATTATTTATTATATTTAGTTTTATCTTTAATTTTAACTTTATATTTTTTCAAAAAAACATATTATATCTGCTATTATGTTATAATATATCAATTATATTCAATAGTCAATGTAAATGCATAAGGGTTATTATAGATGTACCACTTCTAAATTTGATCTAT
>NZ_DKLM01000109.1:0-16942 GCF_002455975.1 Clostridium sp. UBA6640 | reverse complement strand
ATTGTGCACTAATCTAAGTTGTACATTAATCTAAAAGCTGTAAATTAATATATCAATTTGAACATCTCTTTGCTTAATAAGGAATTTGCAGCAAAATTTTATAATATAATAACAAGTATAAATAATTTTAAATAAAATATGATATTTTTTGCAAAAGAAAAATGCTTAAGGATAATAAGCATTTTTCTCTAATCTTTAGGAGGTAATTGTGAAATTTATTACCTATTTTAATATGATTATTAGTAATTTAATTATATTAAGTTTTAACATTCTAAAAGTTACAATAATATAAATTAAATATTACAAATTGGTTAAAATACTCTTTGTGGATAAATAATCACTATCTTGGGATTTTTTAAATGAATAATCTTATTTTTATTCATTTAAATCAATTTTCTTACCACTTAGAAGATAAATTGTCCATTCACATATATTAGTAGTATGATCCCCAATTCTTTCTAGGAACTTACAAACAAATAACAATCTTGTAGCTTGCTCTACTACTTCTGGTTTCTTAGTCATTATCATCAAAAGTTCTGAAAATACATTGTTATATAATTTATCAACCTGATCATCCATACGACAAATCTCTAGTGCCTTTTCCTCACTTTTATTTAAGTATGCTTCAATTGAGCCCTCTATCATCTTACTAACTAGAACTCCCATTTTAGATATATCTCTAAGTTCCTTTATATATTCTTCGTCACAAAGTTGTAATGTAATTTTTGAAATGTCCACTGCGTGATCTGCAATTCTTTCAAGATCTGTTACAATTTTGCTTATAGTAAATATAGTTCTTAGATCAGTAGCTAATGGTTGTCTCGTAGCTATTAAAGTCACACAATTATCTCCTATATCATTTTCAAAATCATCAATTATATCATCTTTTTTAATTATATCTTTTGCCAAGTTCACATCTTGCTTTATAAGGGCATCCATTGTGTCCTTTATTTGCTCACCTACTGCTAAAGTCATATTAGATAATTGATTTTGAAGCTCTAATAATTCTGTATCAAAGGATTTTCTTGACATTATTTCACCACCTAACTTATTCTTCCTGTAATATAATCTTCTGTTCTATTGTCCTTAGGCTTATAAAAAAGCTCCTTAGTCTTTCCATACTCTATAATTTCTCCATTAAAAAAGAATGCAGTATAATCTGAAATTCTAGCTGCTTGCTGCATATTATGAGTTACTATAACAATAGTGTATTCACTTCTTAAATTATCCATAAGTTCTTCAATTTTCGAAGTTGAAATAGGATCTAAGGCTGAAGTAGGCTCATCCATAAGTATCACTTTAGGCTTAACTGCTATTGTTCTAGCAATACATAATCTCTGCTGCTGTCCACCAGACAGTGATAATGCACTTTTATTAAGTCTATCTTTAACTTCATCATATAAGTTTACAGCCTTTAAGCTTTCTTCTACTATTTTATCTAAAAGTTTTTTATCTTTAATTCCATGGATTTTAGGGCCATAAACTATGTTTTCATATATAGACTTAGGGAAAACATTAGGTTTTTGAAATACCATACCTATCTCTTTTCTAAGACTTATAACATCGTACTCATATATATTATCATCTAAATAGCTTATGTTTCCTTTAATAGTTACATTATCTATAAAATCATTCATTCTATTTAATGTTCTTAAAAATGTAGACTTCCCACAGCCTGAAGGACCAATAAGAGCTGTTATCTTATTTTCCATTATCTCCATATTTATATTTTTTAAAGCTTGCATTTCGCCATAAAATAAATTTAAATTCTCTACTTTAATATTATTCATATTCTGCCTCCAGTTATATTAACCAAATCTACCTGAAATATAATCCTCTGTCTTTTTATTTTTAGGATTAAAAAAAATATTATTAGTAATATCCATTTCTATAAGTTCACCATTTAAAAAGAACGCTGTATAATCCGAAGTTCTTGCAGCTTGCTCCATATTATGAGTAACTACAACTACTGTGTAATTTTCCTTTAACTCTTCCATAAGCTCTTCAATTTTTAATGTTGAAATAGGATCTAGCGCTGAAGTTGGCTCATCCATAAGAATTACATCTGGTTTAGAAGCTAATGCTCTTGCAATACATAGTCTTTGCTGTTGTCCTCCAGATAATCTAAAAGCTGATTTATCTAGAACATCTTTTACTTCATTCCAAAGTGCAGCTCTTTTTAAGCTACTTTCCACTATTTCATCTAGTTTATTTTTATCCTTTATTCCATATCTCTTAGGACCATAAATTACATTTTCATATATAGACTTTGGAAAAACGTTAGGTTTTTGAAATACCATGCCTACTGACTTTCTAAGTTCAATTGTATCTATATTTTCAGTTAAGATATCATTATTATTTATAAGAATTTTTCCTTCATACTTTACGTCATTTATAAAATCATTCATTCTATTTAAGCTTCTTAAAAATGTAGATTTGCCACATCCCGAAGGACCTATTAATGCAGTTATTTTTCTTTCTTCAATCTGCAAATTTATATTATCTAAGGCTTTTTTTTCACCATAGTGAAAGCTAAAATTCTCAACTTTTATTTTAGAAGTCATATTATCTCTCCTAGTCTTAATGTAGATTCTTATTATATTTATTTCTTAATAATATTGCTATACTGTTAGCAGTTAATAAAATTACAAGTAGCACTATTATTCCTGATGCTGCCAATTGTTGAAACTCTGCTTGCGGCCTTGAAGTCCAATTATAAATTTGTATTGGTAGNNTGGTAGTGCTGTATATGAACTTGTAAGTCCACTTGGTAAAAAGGCTACATAGCTTAAAGCTCCTACCATGATAAGTGGCGCAGATTCCCCTAATGCTCTTGATATTGAAAGTATTGTGCCTGTTAATATACTTGGCATTGCATAAGGTAAAATAACTCCTGTTATACTTTGCCATTTTGAAACTCCCAATGCATAAGAACCCTCTTTAATAGCAATAGGTACATTTCTAAGGGCTTCTGCTGTAGTAATTATTATAGTAGGCAATATTAATAAGGATAATGTTAATGCTCCAGTGAGCATCCCTCTACCTAATACTACTACAAAGACTCCTAATCCAAGCATTCCATAAACTATAGATGGCACCCCTGCCAAGTTAGAAATATTAAGTTCTAAAAATTCTCTTAATCTACTTTTTTTCATGTACTCTTCAATATATATAGCAGTTCCAATTCCTATAGGAAGAGAAATTAATGCTGTCAAAAATATTAAATAAATACTTCCAACAAAAGCTGGTAATATTCCAGCCCTACTTACAATTCTTGATGGAAAACTAGTTAAAAAGCTTATATTTAAATATTTAATTCCATCTTTTATTATAGAAAACATAAGAAATACTAAAGTCATTAACGCAAGTAATGTACACGTTAGAAATATGGATTTACATAATGCATTTTTTATTTTTCTTCGTTTTAAATTGTTTTCTTCCTTAATTCTATGATTTTTCTTAGAGGAGGTTTTATTCATGGCATATCCTTCATTAGACATTTTGAAGCTCCTTTCCTTTTTTAACTACTTTTTTAGCAATGATATTTAATACAAATGTAAGTAAAAACAATACTGTTCCTACCGCAAAAATAGTTTGATATTCTGTAGTCCCTCTTTGCACATCACCCATTGCTACATTAACCATATATCCTGTCATTGTTTGTATACTTTTAAGTGGATTTAAAGTTAATGATGGTCTAGATCCTGCTGCAATTGCGACTATCATAGTTTCTCCTATTGCTCTTGAAATAGCTAATATAAAAGATGATACAATTCCTGATATTGCTCCTGGTATAACTATTTTTGTTACTACTTCCAATTTTGTTGCTCCTAATGCATAAGCACCGTCTCTTACAGATGAGGATATAGAACTCATAGCATCCTCACTCAAAGATGAAATCATAGGTATAATCATTATTCCTACAGCAATTCCTGCGCTTAGAGCATTAAATATCTCTATATTAGGAAAGACTTTTTGAAGTAAGGGTGTTATAAATGTCAGTGCAAAATATCCATAAACTATAGATGGTATACCCGCTAGAATTTCCACCATTGGTTTAAGTATATTTTTTACTTTTTTTGGTGCATATTCACTTAGATAAATTGCTGCTCCTAACCCTATAGGAATAGCAATTGTAATTGCAGTAACTCCAATTATTAATGTGCCGTTTAATAGTGGCATTATTCCAAAATGCTTAGGCTCTAAAAGAGGAGTCCAACTCTTCTCTGTAAAAAATCTTACAATTCCTATATCTCTAAAAAATATAAAGGATTCTTTAGATAAAATTGCTATAATTGCTATGGTTGTTAATACAGTTAACAATGTAAATCCCTGCAAAAACTTTTCTATTATGAACTCTTTTTTGTTAATATTTCTCCTTTTAGATGACATATGTTTTCCTCCTACAGTGTTCCTTGTGTTATTGATTTAATTATATGGTTTTAATGTTAACTTCCTTATAACTAATGTTAAGACAAGGTTAACAGAATGTTAGATTTTATTAATTTAACCTCAAATTAAGTAATTTATTAAAATTCCTTTATTTTATAAATTAAAGTAGGGATAGCCTACAGGCTATCCCCTTATTATCTATCTTTAACTAATCTATTCTATCTTTCCTAATTCAACATTATAATCTTCATCTGGTAACTCTACATATCCAACTTCTGATATAATAGATTTTCCTTCACCTAAATAGAACTTTAAGAATTCTTTAACTTCTTCTCTTTTTAGTGACTCATTATTTACATATAAAAATAATGGTCTTGATAATGGAGCATAGCTTCCATCTTTTATAGTTTCAAAACTAGGTTCAATTCCACCTTTGCCATTATCAATTTTAACAGCCTTTAGTTTATCCGCATTTTCTTCATAATATGAATATCCAAAGAAGCCCATGGTATTTTTATTTCCTGCGACGCCTTGTACTAAAGTATTAGGATCTGCATTAGGAGTTATATCCTGTCTTATTGCACCACTTTTTCCATTTATCTCTTCTGTGAAATAATCAAAAGTACCTGAATCCGTTCCTGGGGAATAAAATTTAATTTCTTCTGCTGGCCATTCGCCTCTTATATCCTTCCAAGTCTTGACCTTGCTATCAGGAGACCATATATTTTTTATCTCATCTACTGTTAGTGTATCTACCCATGTGTTGTCCTTATTGACTGCTAAAGTAATTCCATCAAAAGCAATTCTAAAATCTGTGTAACTAACACCATTCTTTTCAGCCTCTGACTTTTCTTTATCTTTAATTGCTCTTGAAGCATCATTCATGTCTATTTCTTTAGTAACAAATCTTTTAAATCCTCCACCAGTTCCAGATATTCCAATAGGAATTTTAACATCTCTGTGAATTTTATTAAATTCTTCTGCCATTCCCTCTGTAATAGGTGCTACAGTTGAAGAACCATCAATTTTTATCTCTCCAGTTAGTGAAGATGCTCCCTCTTTCTTACTGCAACCTATAAACATTCCTGTTAAAGTTACTACTAATAGAGAAGTAAGTATAAGTTTAATTGATTGTCTTTTCATTTTGTTTCCTCCTAGAAATATATGTTATTATTTCTTTCAAATTTTCCTTACAACTTCATTTTATAGGAGTTTTATTAAGCAAGCTTTATCATCTTGTTAATTAAAGTTTACTTAATGTTAAGTATTATTTACAATCAGAGCCTGACCTATACAATTAACAATTTTTGAAGCTACGCAGTAGCTTCTTATAAAAAAAACTAGCAATATAATTGCTAGTAAAAAAATATATTTAGAGAGATTAATTTTTAATTGTCCATCGTCAATTCTCCATTAATTTAACTATAAGGTATAGCTATAATAAATTTTGTTCCCTTGTTTAATTCACTTTCTACAGATATATTACCGTTAAAACCTAACACAATATGTTTAACTATTGCGAGGCCTAGCCCAGTTCCACCCTTAGCTCTAGATCTCGCCTTATCCACTCTATAGAACCTCTCAAACAAACGTGATATATGATCTTTAGATATTCCTATCCCTTTGTCTTCTACCTCAATAATGCATTGACTATCCTTATAATATCTATTAATAATAATCTCTTCACTTTCAGAATACTTAATTGCATTATCAACTAAATTAATAAGCATCTGTTTAAACTTATCATTGTCTCCAACTAAATTAGGAACATTTTCTCCTTTTATTACAATGTTTACATCTTTCTTCTCTCCTACATTTTTCATAAGAGCATCAACATGAGAGATTATTCTATTTACATCAACTATTTCTTTTTTAAAGTCTTTTTGTAATTCAATATCAGAAAGAATTAATATGTCGGATATAAGCCTAGTAAGCCTATCTGCTTCCTCCTCAATTATATCTAAAAACTTATCTCTAGTTTCTGTATCATCAACATATCTTAAAGTTTCTGTAAATCCTTTAATAGAGGTTAAAGGCGTTTTTAATTCATGAGACACATTAGCCACAAATTCCGTTCTGACATTTTCTAATTTCTTAACATCTGTCACATCCTGTATTACAGCTACTTTACCAATATGATGATTTCTATTTATAATATCTGCAGTTCTAACTCTTAAATATGCTTCTTTAGGATAATCTATTTTAACTTCTTTATAATGATCATCTATATTCTTAAAAATCGTATTTATATCAAAATTTTTGAAAATTGTGTTTATATTTTTGCCTATAACATCTTCATTAATTCCAAAAATTTTTTCCGTATATGCATTAACTATAATTATATTATCATTAATATCTATAGCAATAACACCACTATCCATACTTTGAAGTATAGCAGATAATCTGTTTTGTTTTTCTTTAACTTCATTTAAACTATATTCTAGTTTATTTGCCATTTTATTAAAACTTGTACCTAAATGGCCTATTTCATCCTTAGAAGTTACCTTAACCCTTCTATCGAGCTCACCTTGTGCTATCATAGAAGTAGTATTTTCTAAGTCCATAATAGGCTTTACGATTATATAAGACAACTTTGAGGATACCCATATTGTAATTAAAAGTATAACTCCCACTACCGTTACATAGGTGAATATATATTCACCATTAATTCCTTTAACTGGCTCGGAAGTCCTTATAATGTAATTGTCAAACTTTGATGCATAATAAACAGTGTCTGCATCTAAGCTTTTACTAACTCTTATTCCATAACCTTCACCGCTAACTAATGCCTCTTTAAATTCTGATCTTTCTTTATGATTTTCTAAATTATCTTTATCTACTTTAGAATCAAACTTTACATTTCCTTCGATATCTAATATTGTAACTCTTATATTTAAATCATCAAGTTTCTTGAACAATGTTTTATTATTATCAATTTCATTAACTTTAATAAACTCCATTATAATTCCATTGTAGTTTTTTAAATTTTCTTTTACATTTTCCTGTCTTTGATAATTTAATATAGTTATAAATAAAATCGTCACAAATCCAAAAATAAATATCATGGAAGATAAAATATAAAACATTAATTTCTTCTTCATGAAATTAGTTTACTCACTTCCCTCAGAATAGTTGAATTTATATCCTATTCCTCTTATTGTTTGAATAAATACAGGATTTTTATCATTATTCTCAATCTTTTGTCTTAAATGCCTTACATGAACATCTACAGTTCGAGTTTCCCCTACATACTCATATCCCCATATTTTATCCAAAAGAAAATCTCTAGTCATAACCCTTCCACGATTTTTAATAAGTATTTCTAAAAGCTCAAATTCTTTTAAAGTGAGCTCCACTTTTTCTTCATTTCTCTTTACTTCATGCTTTTCAAAATCTATAACTACATCACCAAATTTGAAATTGTTATCCTCATATTTTACTATAGTTCTTCTAAGAATAGCTTTAACTCTTGCCATAAGCTCCCTAACAGAAAAAGGTTTTGTTATATAATCATCTGCTCCAAGTTCTAAGCCTAATATTTTATCTAATTCCTCACTCTTTGCAGTAATCATTATGATTGGCATAGAAGAGATGATTGGTTCCTTTCTAATTTCCTTACAAACTTCAAGTCCATCCATTCCTGGAAGCATTAAATCTAACAAAAGTAGATCAGGCATTTTTTCCTTTGCAATTTTTAAGCCTAAGTCTCCAGTATTAGCCGTTAGAACTTTATACCCATTTTTCTCAAGATTAAACTTTATAAGTTCCACTATATGTTCTTCATCATCTACTACTAAAATCTTTTTTTCTGCCATAAGTTTTCCTCCATTATTCAATATATACGAAAGAAAATAATCTTCCCTCTTTTTCATGTTCTTTTCTATAAGAATATAACTCATATTCACTATTACAATAAGTGCATATATCTGTAGAATAAATATTGTCTTTTTTAATATTAAAGTTCGCAAGCTGTACCCGTATACATTCTTGTAAGTTTAAATGTCGTCCATTATTTATATTTTCATATTTATAAATAGGAAGAGATTTAAATTTTTCTATCAATTCTTCACTTACCTCATAACAGCATTCTTTATTATGAGGGCCTATATATATTCTTAAGTTCTCTTTATCACAATGATATTTTTCAATGATTTTTTCTATAGTTTTTGTAACAATAAGATTAAATGTACCTTTCCATCCACTGTGTATTGCAGCTACTACTTTCTTTTTATTATCTACAATTATTACAGGTACACAATCTGCAGTGAAAACTCCTATTGCTGTTTTATTCTTAGAAGTTATAATCCCGTCTCCATTTAAATCATTTATATTGTTATTTTCATAAATATAAACTATATCACTGTGAGTTTGATTTAGATAAACAACTTCATCTAATTCAAATAAACTTTTTAGATTATTTAAATTATTTTGTCCTTCTTTTGTTCTTTTATTAAAGTTTAAATTATTTTTTGATGTTGAAAAAACTATATTTATATTTTCTTCTTTATATGTTACAAATTCATAGTCACTAATATTTAGCTTTGTCATGTTGTTCCTCCTAGTTTCTACTTTGATAATATCATTTAACGTAATATACTGTAATAGCTTCTTCTATCTTTTAACTTTTATTTAACATAAAATTTTTAGATTTCATCTAAAATTTTACATAGAAAAAAAGTAAAATACTTTTAAAGTATTCTACTTATGACTCATAAGATTTCTAATTTCATGCATAAAAGTATTTATGTCTTCAAATTGCCTGTATACAGAAGCAAACCTAACATAGGCAACTTCATCTATAGTTTTTAACTTCTCTAATACCATTTCACCTATATCTTCCGAGTTAATTTCTGTGATCATTTTATTGTTTAAAGATTTCTCTATATCATTGGTGATATTTTCAATCACAGCTCTAGATACAGGTCTTTTTTGGCAAGCAATAACTAATCCCCTTATTATTTTATCTCTGCTAAAGAACTCTCTATTTAAATCCCTTTTAATGACTAATACCGGAATATCTTCTATCTTCTCATAGGTGGTATATCGTTTGTTACAGCGAAGACATTCTCTTCTTCTTCTTATTGCAACATTATCATCAGTGGATCTTGAGTCAACTACTTTACTTTCTTCACCGTTACAAAATGGACATTTCACTTCTCTTCACTACCTTTTTAAAGAATTTTATATAGTTAATTATACACATATTTTAATAAAATTCCATAAAAAAATAAAATATCTCCTATTCTTCCATTATATCTATATATCCTTCTCCATCAACTAATATTACATCAATACCTATTTTTCTAATATTTTCCCAAGGAATTTCAATATCATTATTTTTATTAAACCATCCACCTTTTTCTTGAGAAGGTATTACAATTGACAATACTCTATAAACTTCACAATCTATTTTTAAATCTTTTATATATCCAAGTTTTGATCCTGAATTTATATCTATAACTTCCATCATCTTTAAACTATTTATTGCATACATTGTATTTTCCATAATATCCTCCCATATTTTTTCTCTATGCTAATATATATTTTAAAGTAAAATATATATTCTTATGAATCTAAAATAATTAATTAAAGATATTTTTATAAATATTGCTTAAAATTAATTTCTACCATAATTATAAATTGTCCATTTTAATTCTCATTGATTAAAGCTGTAAATTAGGATATTTAAAGATGTGCTATACATTAATTTCTAAAATAATATATGCAAAACTTATTAATCGGTTATTTTTCAATATGCTTCATTTAAAGAAGCTTGTACTTAAAAACTGCTTAATTTTTGATATTTGAAGATTTTATGAAACTTTTAATAAATATCTTTAATAAGAAAAAATAGAGCCTATATAGGCTCTTTAAACATATTTTCTCATATGCTTTAATGCTGTCTTTTCTAATCGTGATACCTGTGCTTGAGAAATACCTATCTCATCTGCTACCTCCATTTGAGTTCTCCCATCAAAAAATCTTAAATTTAATATTAATTTCTCTCTATCATTTAATTTTTTCATAGCTTCTTTTATAGATATATTTTCAAGCCAACTATCATCTAAATTCTTATTATCACTAATTTGATCCATAACATAGATAGCATCTCCACCATCATGATAAATTGGTTCAAACAAAGAAACTGGATCTTGAATAGCATCAAGTGCAAAAACTACTTCTTCTCTTGATACTTGAAGCTCTTTTGCTATTTGCGAAACAGTAGGTTCTTTATTATCCTTATTAACTAATCTATCCCTAACTTGAAGTGCTTTATATGCAATATCTCTAAGTGATCTACTAACTCTTATAGAGTTATTATCTCTTAAATATCTCCTTATTTCACCAATAATCATTGGAACAGCATAAGTAGAAAACTTAACGTTTTGGCTTAGATCAAAATTGTCAATGGCTTTTATTAATCCTATACATCCTACTTGAAATAAATCGTCAACATTTTCTCCCCTATTATTAAAACGTTGAATAACGCTAAGTACCAGTCTTAAATTTCCTTTTATAAATTTTTCTCTGGACTCTTCATCTCCATCCTGCATTTTTAAAAGCAATTCCTTCATCTCTTTTTCCTTTAAAACTGGTAGTTTTGACGTGTTTACCCCACATATTTCTACTTTATTTATCATCATAAGGTCACCATTCCCTTCAGAGTAATTGCATTTTAATTATCTCCTTATGTGATGACTTTTATACTAAGGACAACTTTACAACATTTTATTAATTTCTTTTTTTAATCTTTTTATAATTCTTTTTTCTAATCTAGAAATATATGATTGTGATATACCAAGTATATCTGCTACTTCTTTTTGAGTTTTTTCTGCATATCCATTAAGACCAAATCTTAACTCAACAATTTCTTTTTCTCTATCATTTAATTTTTCCATTGCCAAAACCAATAATTGCTTGTCAACCTCATCTTCAATAAGGTTATAAACTACATCACTTTCAGTACCTAATATATCCGATAATAAAAGTTCATTTCCATCCCAATCAATATTCAGTGGTTCATAAAATGATATCTCTGTCTTGATTTTACTATTTCTCCTTAAATACATAAGTATTTCATTTTCAATACATCTTGAAGCATATGTAGCAAGCTTAATCTTCTTTTCAGGATCAAATGTATTTACAGCTTTAATAAGCCCTATAGTGCCTACAGAAATTAAATCTTCTACGTTCACTCCTGTGTTTTCAAACTTCCTAGCAATGTATACAACTAGTCTTAAGTTTCTTTCTATAAGTATAGCTCTGATGCTTTCGTCTCCTAAAACTAAATCCTGTACTAACTTATCTTCCTCTTCTTTAGTAAGTGGTGGGGGTAATGCATCATTTCCTCCTATATAATAAACCTTTTTATAAAAAATTTTTATTTTGCCTAAAAAGTTGCTCAATCCACTTATTAATTTGTTAAAAAAGACTTTAATTTTCACTTAAATACCCCCGATCAAATTATTATGCCTCTTGGCAATAGTGCATTATAGTCATTGTATTTACTAAGTTTATTATCACAAAAAGCTATAATTGCATCTTTTAAAATTATATTTTCATCAAAAATAATACTCACACTATCAGGCTTAAATCCTTCTAGCTTTCCATCTTTGCCGTTTACCACTGAATAACCTATCATGTATTTTGCATAACTGTTTAATTCCAATTCCTTTAATGCATCTTTTTCTACTATAATTACTGGTAAATTAGTAATAGGCTCTCTTAATTCATTACCTGTATCTAAAAATCCTTTAACACTTAATTTTTGATTATTAACAAAGATATCAATAGTACAAATATAGTTATATAATATTTTTCTATCTTTTATATATACTACAACTCTATTAATAATTAAGTATAGAACCATTATAGATAAGGCTAATTTTTCATAATTAAATTTAAACATGTGATGAGTAAATAACAAATTAGGATCATTGTTTAGTGAAAAGTAATAGGTAGTTCCCGCAAGCAACATAGAATAAAGTATATAAATTAAAGTACCTTTAATGCAAATTAATTTGCTTTCTTTTCTTAAACAAATTATTATCATTATAAAAGCAATGATTATATTAACTAATTTACTTTTAAGAAACATAAGTCTTGGAATAAACATCACCAAAACGTACAAGCTTCCAAAAGCTGCTGCAATAATCTCTTTTGTAAACTTTGTTTTCTTCTTTATAGTTTGAAGAGTAATACATAAGATGAATAAATTAACCAAAAAATTTTTAAATAAAATTTCATCTAAATAAACAACCAAAATTATTCCTCCTCTAAGGAATATTATACATGTAATAGAGTATAAAATTTGTAAAATTTTACCTGTATTTCTGAGATTATTCATTTTTTTTTACGCCAAATTATGATTATTTTCCCAAATAATTTTTATATACATAAATTTAAGTATTTTATTATTTAAATTAAAGCTGCTTAATTACTAATTATAGAAACTTCATTTTCATGCAATTAAGCATCAAAAATGTATAATCATAGAAAGTTCCCCTTATATTAAAGAAATTTTAAATTAATTTATTTTAGGTTGTATCATATTTTTCTATAAAAAAACTAGCAATATAATTGCTAGTTAAAAAATTGATTCAATTAAATTTAGAAATAATGTGTTATTTTGGAAAAAGAAAAGCAAATGTAATTTTACATTTGCCTTAAAATTATCTATTTGTATTTCTTCTTAACCATGTTGGTACTGAATAATTTTCTTCTTCATATTTCTCTTCTGTTGCTGCTACTTCCTCTTTAGGAACATTTCTTGAAGGAACTATTGTATCAGTCTTTAAATGATTAGTTGTATTTTGAGGAACTTTATCACATTCAAATCCAGTTGCTATAACAGTTATTCTTATTTCTTCTTTTAAACTCTCATCAATAACTGCACCAAATATAATGTTTGCATCTGGGTCTGCAGCTTCTTGAACTATTTGCGCAGCTTCACTGATTTCCAATAATGATAAATCAGCTCCTCCAGTAACATTTAATAGCACTCCTGTTGCACCAACAATTGAAGTTTCAAGAAGAGGGCTTGATATAGCTTCTTTCGCTGCTTCTTGCGCTCTATTATCACCTCTACCTGCACCTACTCCCATATGAGCCAGTCCTTTGTCTAACATTATTGTACTAATATCAGCAAAGTCCAAGTTTATAAGTCCTGGTATAGTAATAAGATCTGATATACCCTGAACACCTTGTCTTAATACCTCATCCGCTTTCTTGAAAGATTCAACTAATGTAGTTTTTTTATCTACCATGCTTAATAATCTTTCATTTGGTATTGTTACCAAAGTATCAACTGATTCCTTTAATGCTTTAATTCCAGTTTCAGCATGGATCATTCTTTTTCTACCTTCAAATATAAATGGTTTAGTAATAACCCCTATTGTCAATATTCCCATTGACTTAGCAATTTCTGCTACTACTGGTGCTGCACCAGTACCTGTACCACCGCCCATACCAGCAGTAATAAATACCATGTCTGCACCTTTTAATGCTTGTACAATTTCCTCTTTACTTTCTTCTGCTGCTTTCCTTCCAATTTCAGGATTAGCACCTGCACCTAATCCTCTAGTAAGCTTCTCACCTAATTGAATTTTTTGTGATGCTTTTGATAAAGCTAATGCTTGCTTGTCTGTATTTATTCCTATGAACTCTACATTCTTAAGTCCTTCTTCAATCATTCTATTTACAGCGTTGTTTCCTCCGCCTCCACATCCAATTACCTTTATCTGGCATAAATCTCTGTCTTGAACATCAAAATCTAGCACAATACTACCTCCTCATTAGAAAAAATCTGATAAAAACGATTTTATTTTGGATGAAAATGTCTCTTTTACACTCTTACTTGACTTCTTATCGTCTAAGTTTTTGGGTTTGTTATTCTCTTCTACCTTCTCTATAACTTTCATATTCAATGATAATTCTTTTATAATACCTGTAGCTGTTGTATATATTGGATTAGCAGCTCCTACATAAGATGGAGTACCTATTCTACATGACTTGTCCAATATATTTGAAACTAAATCAGTAACACTCCTATATAGTGAAATACCACCACCACATATTACAATAGAGCTTATTTCATTATAATATCCAGTTTTAATTAAATCTCGTTTAACTAAAACTATTATTTCTTTAACTCTTTCTGCAACTATTTCAACTAATGTATTATAATCTACTTCTAATAACTCTCCATTTTCTGATGAATAAATCTTTAATTTATAATCTGGTGATATATCATCTTTAAATAGCCTTCCGCTTTTAATTTTTAAATTCTCTGCATCCTCACGAGAAATTTTAAGACAAATAGATATGTCACTAGTTATAGTTTCACCACCTAGAGGTATACTAGATGCATAGTTTAGTTTATTATTTTTAAATATGGAAATATCTGAAGTCTCAGCACCTATGTCTATAAGTACTACTCCTTCTGTAAGTTCTTCAGATTTTAACATATCCTTTGATACTCCTAAAGAATCTACAACTACACTCTTAACTTTTACTTTTGCTTCATTCATAGCTTTTCTGTAGTTATCAATTATTTCCTTTGATGCAACTAACACCTGAGCGTTAACTCCTAAAGTACGACCTAATAACCCTACTGGATTATTTATGTTACCCACTTCATTGATTGAATATTCCACAGGGTTTATTGCTACTACTTCCATGCCTCTAGAAGCTTCAACTTCAAGTCTCATCACATTAATAACACTATCAATGTCTTCTCTCTTTATTTCTCTATCTTGGGAAGATAAAGTTAATACTTCTCTTTCCTCAACTATTTCACATAATGATACAGGTATAGAAATATATGCCTCTTCTATAGTAGTACCAACAATATTTTCTAGTTGTTTTACTGTATCAGAAATAGCTTTGGCTGTACTTTCTACATCTTCAAGTAAACCCTTTTTTATCCCCTTGCATTTAGATGTAGTAATTCCTAAAACTTGAAGCTTTCCTATACCATCTAAATCTCCAACTACACCACATACTTTGGATGCTCCAATGTCTATTCCAACTATGTAATTGCTCACTTAAATTATCCCCCCTTAAGAGAAGCTTCAAAAGTATATATTCAACAAAAAACTTATTTTTCCTCTAAAATAACTTATTTTTTAGAGAATATCATGTTAAAATATAAACTTCTATTTTTAGTATAATTGCTTTGTAAATAAAATGCAATATTTCACTAAAAACCATCTATTTTTATTTCCGCTTATATAAAAAATAGATGGGCTAATGCTCTCATCTATAGCAAATATAAAGATTACTTATTTAATAAAGTCATATTTTATTAAATAAGATTATCTTTAAGTTCTAATTTGATTTCTTTCCTAGGCAATAAATTTGCATATTGTAATTTACTGGTATTATAAAACTACCAGTATACACATTAATAATAACAGATTCTACATTTGCATATCAATACTATAATATATTTTTCTTGATATATTGTAGTTTTTTGAAAACCTTTCAAATTGTTAGAAAATATTTAAAAAAACTTTTTCATCTATCTTTTAATTAGATAAGTATGCAAAAAAATAACTAACCAAATATATGATTAGTTATTTTTTAATACTCTTTAAGTAAGTTTATAATACTTCTTTCCATATTTCTATAGCTTTATAAGCCTGACTATAAAGCATATCCATTCCATTTATAGTTCTTGCACCATACTTTTCTCCTAATTCCATAAACTTAGTAACCTTAGGATTATAATTCAAGTCATAAAAAACTATATTCTTATTACAATTCTTTATTTTTATAGGACAACTTTCTATATAGTTTGCGCCACCTAATGGTGTACAGTTAATTACTATGTCATAATCATCTAAATCCAACTCATCTTCAAAGCTAAAAAACTTATCTATATAGATGCTATGATCTTTTATGGATTCTTTTTTTCTAAGTACCATATGTATTTCATCTACACCTGAGTCCTTTACTCCATAAAGCACAGCTTTAGCAGCTCCTCCACTGCCAATAATTAAAGATTTTTTCCCTTGAAGATTAATATTATTTATTTTTAAACTTTCAATAAAGCCAAAATAGTCGGTATTATATCCTATAAGTCTATTATTATTAATTACGACTGTATTAACTGCTTTAATCATGTTTGCAGGATAGGCTAGTTCTTGCAAGAAGTCTATAATATACTCTTTATATGGAATAGTAACATTAACTCCTACTATATTATTACTTGGTAACTCTTCTAAAAATTTTTTCACTTCACTTTGTTGTATATCAAATATTTTATATTCTAGGTCTATATTGTTCTCCTTATAATATTCATTATGAATAGGAGGTGACAAAGTATATTGTATATTTCTTCCTAATAGTCCACTAAAATTCATTGTATCACCTCCTTCAAGTTTTATATTATTTTAAATTTAATATTAAATGTAAAACATAACTATAAAATTAATTAAGTAAGGATGAGAACCTGATTATAGGGATACAATACGAAAACTTAATATATACTCTGGAAAATAAATTTTCTATAAAAATAGATTAATCTCTTAGAAATTAAGGATTAATA
>NZ_DKLM01000081.1:42761-49274 GCF_002455975.1 Clostridium sp. UBA6640 | reverse complement strand
CATTCTTCATTATTAATCCTTAATTTCTAAGGATTTAAGCTATTTTTACAAAAAGTTTATTTTCCAGAGTATATTTTAAGTCTTCACATTGTATCTCATAATTTAAGTTATATTGAAAAATAGTTATTATAATGTTAAATATGCGCTGCTATTTGGGTTAATTATTTTTTTATGCGCCCAAAATAAAATATACCTAGATTTTTTAATCTAAGTATATTTTATGTATTTAATCTTCATTAGAATTTTCATTTGAATTATTGAATAAAATTGCTTTTAGAGGAGTAATTGTTGATATAGCGTGTTTATAAATTAACATTTGTTTTCCATCAGAATATAAAACAACTGTGAAGCTATCAAAACCAGTAACATTACCCTTTATTTGAAACCCATTTGTTAAATGTATTGTAACTGGAACTTTATTTTTTCTAGCACCATTCAAAAATATATCTTGTAAATTATTTGTAGATTTACTCATTAAAAACACCTCCGTAAATATAATTAACTTATTCTATGAATAATTATAAAATCCTTTTATTTGGCAAATTATTTAGTTTTAATTATTCATTAATATTTTTCTTTTAAAATCTTCTTCGATAAATTTAGCAACTTCATCATCATCATTGAACCTATCTTTGTCTATCCAAACTACTCTAGGATCTTTTCTAAACCATGTAAGCTGCCTCTTAGCATAATTTCTACTAAATTGTTTAATCATATCAATAGATTTTTCTAAAGATATCTCATCTTTTAAGTGATATAGTAGTTCTTTATACCCTATTCCTTTCATAGATTGCATATCTTCAGTATATCCTTTATTCTTCAATGCAATTACTTCTTCTAATAGTCCTTTTTCCATCATTATATCTACTCTTTTGTTAATTCGTTCATAAAGCTTTTCCCTATTCATTGTTAGCACATAGTAATATACATTATAAGGTATATCATAAATATTTTGTTCAACTAAGTACTCACTCATAGTCTTACCTGTAGTCTTATATATTTCTAATGCTCTAATCACGCGTTTTAAATCATTGGGATAAAGCTTTTGAAAACTGTCTTCATCTATTTCTTTAAGCATGTTATGAACATAATCCTTGCCATTTTGCTCTGCTAAACTGCTTAAATATTCTCTATACTTTTCATCCTTACTGGTATCACCAAAACTGTAATTGTAAATAAGGGAGTTAATATAAAGCCCTGTACCTCCTACCACCATAGGCAGCTTATTTTTATCATAAATTTTGTGGATAGCATCTTCAGCGTGTTCTTTAAATTGAGCCACACTAAATTCTTCACTTGGATTAATAATATCCACTAAATAATGTTCTATTCCCTTCATTTCCTCTTTAGTTATCTTAGCAGATCCAATATCCATTTCTTTATATATTTGCATTGAATCACAGGAAATTATCTCACCATTTAGTGTTTTCGCCAGCTTAATGGATATTTCAGTTTTTCCCACTGCAGTTGGTCCTGCAACAATAAATAAATCCTTCATAAAATCTCACCTAAACTCTATTCTATTGTATTCTTTTAAATCTTTTTTCTAGTTCATTTAATGTTATTTTGATCATAGTAGGTCTCCCATGAGGACAAGTAAATGGTTCTTCAATGTAACGCAAATCTTCCATTAACTTCTCCATCTCCATTATTGATAGCTTATCATTAGCTTTTACTGCTGCTCTACAGGCAAGAGAAGCTATTTTATTATACTTAACTTCTGTAGTTTCTCCACTACCTAGCTTTTTTAAATTATCTAATATTTCATAAAATAGAGATTTTACATCAGGCTTACCTAAAAACATAGGTACTTCTCTTATACTTATAGTATTATCGCCAAAATCTTCAATTTTGAACCCAGCATTTTCAAAAGACCCTACATTTTCGCTATAATAAGGAAAATCTTCATAAGTTAGTTCAATAACTATTGGAGTTAATAAAATTTGAGAAACTACTTCTAAATCTTTTATTGATCTCCTATATTTTTCGAAAAGATATTTTTCATGAGCAGCATGCTGATCAATTAATATTAATTCATTATTGCTCTCACCTATTATATAAGTATTATTAAACTGTCCAATAATATCTATATGTCCAAACTTAGGTTGTAAACTTAAGTTCTCTATAGAGCTTTTTTCTATATTATTTGCTTTTAAAGTTTTAGTACTTACAGCTTCATTTTTAATTTTTTCTTCAGTTTTTTTTACCGATTCTTCTTTTCTTTCAAAATTATTTATTAAATCAATATTATTATTTATTAAATCAACGTTTTTTAATGGTTTTAAATCTATAGGTATAGATTGAAATTCAATATCTTTATCGGATATTTTTTTTTCAAAAATACTGTCATTAAAGGCTTCTTGCTCATATTTAGGCTGTATATAGTTATTATCTATAATTTCCTTTTCTTTTACAACTAAAACATCCTCTTCAATACTAAAAGAATACTGCATATATTCCTTTAATGCACCATGAACTCCATCAAATACTAACTTAAATATAGATCTATCGTCAAAGAACTTAATCTCTGCTTTAGTAGGATGGACATTAGGATCAATGAATTCAGGAAAAATATCTAAGAATAATACAAAGAAAGGAAACTTATTTATTGTTAAGAAAGATTTAAAGGCATTCTCTACTGCTGCAGTTATTGTGCTATTTTTTATAAGTCTCTTATTTACAAATATAGATTGCCTATTTCTACTCCCTCTACTTATCTCAGCATTTCCAATAAAACCATGAACAGAAACTATATCATTATGTTTTTCAAAAGGAATTATATTTTCTTTTACTTCCTTTCCATATAACACTCTAATAGTCTCTACTATGTCTTCTGTACCATAGGTATTTACAGTTACTTTCCCCTTATTAATTAATTTAAAGGATATATCATGATTTCCTAAGGCTAATCTCAGCACTAAATCAGAAATTAGTGAAGCCTCCCTTTGAGCTGATTTTAGAAACTTTTGACGGGCAGGCACATTGAAGAATAAATCTCTTACCTCTATAGTAGTTCCATCATTACAAGCTGTGTCAATAATGTGAACTACTTTACCTCCCTCAACATATATTTCCTTTCCAAAGGTTTCATCCTTAGTTTTACTTTTTAATGTAACTTTTGATATGGATGCTATACTTGAAAGAGCCTCCCCCCTAAAGCCAAAACTATTAATATTATAGATATCTTCTATACCTCTAATTTTACTTGTAGCGTGTGGCATAAAGGCTTTTTCTATATCTTCGGGATGAATACCCTCTCCATCATCACTGATCTTAATCAATTGATTTCCGCTGTCTTCTATTTCAATAATAATATTTTTCGAATTAGCATCAACACTATTTTCAACAAGTTCCTTCACAACAGAACTTGCTCTTTCTACAACCTCACCGGCAGCAATTTTATTTGAAGTTTCAAAATCTAAAACATTAATTCTTTTCAAAAAATCACCTCCTATAAGAAAAGGTATTTTTAGAGTGATTTTGCTTTCTTAATTAGTTCATATAGCTTATTAAATCCTTCCATTGGAGTCATATTCAAAATATCAATATTTTTTATTTCTTTCATTAAATTCATACTTTGAATATCCTCAAATCCAAGCTGTATTTCTTCTAATACCTCAACTTTGTTTTCTTTTTTAACTGCTTTTTCTACACTTACATTATCTACTGCCACTTCATTATTAGTAATTTCCTCTTGTAAGTCTTTTTTTTCTGCAATTATAGTGTTATTTTCATTATAAATAGTAGTTATATCTTTATTATTGTTATTATCTTCAAGATGAGAGAGTATTTCTCTTGCTCTATCAATAACTTTATTTGGTATACCAGCTAATTTTGCAACTTCAATTCCATAGGATTCATCAGCACCTCCTGGAATTATTTTTCTTAAGAAAATTATATTATTATCAACTTTTTTAACTGCAATCGAATAATTTTTAACACCTTTTATCTTGTTTTCTAACTTTGTAAGTTCGTGATAATGAGTTGCAAATAACGTTTTGCATTTAATACTGGAGCTTTCACATATATATTCTATAACTGCCCAAGCAATACTTAATCCGTCATAGGTGCTTGTTCCTCGCCCTACTTCATCTAGTAATATTAAACTTTTATTAGTAGCATTTTTTAATATATTTGATACTTCCCACATTTCAACCATGAAGGTGCTCTTTCCTCCAGCTAAGTCATCAGAAGCTCCAATCCTAGTAAAAATTTTATCGCATACGGAAATATCTGCTGATTTTGCAGGTATAAAACTTCCTATCTGTGCCATTAAAGTTATAAGTGCAACTTGTCTCATATAAGTAGATTTTCCTGCCATATTAGGCCCGGTTATTAATAACATTTGATTATCTTTTCCGTCTAATAAAGTATCATTTCCTACAAAGCTATTTATTGGCAGCATTTTTTCTACTACAGGATGTCTTCCATCTTCTATTTTTAATATACCTTTTGTATTAATAGACGGCTTTATATAATTGTTATCCCTTGCAACCTTACATAAACTACATAAAGAATCCAATTCTGATATAAGCTTTGCAGAAGTCTTCATCCTATCAACATGTTTTTCTACTTCTTCTCTAATAGTTGCAAAAACTTCATACTCTAAAGAAATTAATTTGTCTTCTGCACCTAAAATTTTATCCTCCATTTCTTTTAGTTCAGGAGTGATAAATCTTTCAGCATTAGATAAGGTCTGCTTTCTTATATATCTTCCCTCTGGAATTAAAGATAAATTGCTTTTAGTTACTTCGATAAAGTAACCGAATACTTTATTATAACCTATTTTTAGTGATTTAATTCCAGTTGCTTTCTTTTCATTACTCTCAAGATTAGCAATCCATTGCTTACCACACTTCTTTGAATTTCTAAGTTCATCAATTTCTTCATTATAACCCTCTTTTATTATGTTACCTTCTTTTATAGAAATTGCTGGACTTTCACTAATAGAAGAATGTAAAAGTTCATAAATATCATTTAAATCATCTAAGTTTTTTTCAATATCTATAAGTAAATTTTCACTAAAATTTGATAATAAATCTTTAATCCTCGGAATTTTTTCAATAGAGTTTTTTAGTGCTAAAAGCTCTTTAGCATTTATACTTTTAGAGCTAATTTTTCCAACTAATCTCTCTATATCATAAATATCATTTAGAGCCTCATCAAGATCCTCTTGTAGTGAAATATTTTTTATTAGTTCTTCAATAGAGTTTTGTCTTAACTCAATTTCTTTCTTATCTACTAATGGTTGCTCTATCCACTTTCTAAGTCTTCTTCCTCCCATAGCAGTACTAGTTTTATCTAATACAGAAAGCAATGACCCTCTTTTAGTCTTATCTCTTAAACTTTCTGTTACCTCTAAATTTCTTCTTGAATTGCCGTCAATTACAAGGTAATCAAAAATATTATAAATTTCAATAGTATCAATATTGGATAGTGTAACTTTTTGTGTTTCAATTATATAATTTAATAAGCCGTTACATCCTCTTATTAAACTTTCACTAAATTGAAGCTCTGTATAATTTTTAAATTGATTTTGTAACCTTTCTTCTTCTGTGGAGAAAAATTTCTCATCAAATCTTGATATAGAAACTTCAAATCTTTCTCTAATTTCCTTTAGTATTTCTTCACTAACCATATTTGATATTACTAATTCTTTAGGATTAAACTTAGATATTTCATCTATAATAATATTTATATCATAGTTAAAGTCGCTGCAATAAAATTCTCCAGTAGATATGTCACAAAAACATACGGAGGACAGGTTTTCACTAATATAAAGTCCCATTAAAAAATTATTTTTATTTTCCTCTAAAAAAGAAGATTCAGTATAAGTACCAGGTGTTACTATTTTTATTATATCTCTTTTCACTATACCTTTTGCCATAGCTGGATCTTCTACCTGCTCACAAATTGCAACTTTATATCCTTTTGAAACTAATCTAGATATATAAGTTTCTGCTGCATGAAAAGGTACACCACACATAGGCGCTCTATTTTCTAATCCGCAATCCCTACCTGTTAAAGTTAATTCTAGTTCTTTGGATACTAATTCAGCATCTTCAAAGAACATTTCATAAAAGTCGCCTAGTCTGAAAAATAATATACTATCTTTACATTTATCTTTTATTTCTAGATATTGTCTCATCATTGGAGTGAATGACATATTCTTTATCTCCCCTTTATTACTCTTATAAAAAAAGCGACATTGTCGCTTTTAAAGTTAGCATAATTTTAAAATGTTAATATAATTAATAAAAACTTTATTAATTATTCCTTAAATATAAATAAAAGATTTTTTTGTTTTTCACCATTAATCACCTAAAAGAAAATAACAAGTTACAGATGTTAGTTTACTTATATCACGCAAACTGTCAGATTTACTCATATTTGTACTATGATGATTTTCTTACAATGCAGTATTATGCAAAACAAACTAACATACTATAGGGATACAATGTTAAAACTTAATATATACTCTGGAAAATAAGTTTTCTATAAAAATAGCTTAAA
>NZ_DKLM01000081.1:0-42683 GCF_002455975.1 Clostridium sp. UBA6640 | reverse complement strand
GTTAAATTTTCATTGTGGAACCTATATCTTGTTACTACTTTGAATATGCCTTAATTTAAAACAATTCTCTTAACTAAATTTGCTCCCCTATCAAAGAGAAGGATTGTGCTTTTGTTATTTTAACATTAACAAGTTTTCCTATACTATCATCACTTCCAGCAAAATTAACTAACTTTCCTGTTCTAGTTCTACCTGTTAATTTACTTTCATCATTTTTACTATAACCTTCAACAAGGACTTCAACAACTTTATCAGCATACTCCTTATTTTTCTTTGCAGAAATTTCATTTACTGCTTCAACTAATCTATTAAATCTATCTTTTTTAGCTTCTTCATCAACCTGATCTAACATCATATCTGCTGGAGTACCTTTACGTTTTGAATATAAAAAAGTAAATGCTGAGTCATATTCTACTTCTTTAACTAACTCTAAAGTTCCAAGAAAATCTTCTTCTGTTTCTCCTGGAAATCCTACGATTATGTCAGTAGTTAAGGCTACATTTGGGATTCTTTCCTTTATTTTCTTAATTGATTCCAAATATTGTTCCTTAGTATAATGTCTATTCATCTTTTTTAATATTCTTGAAGAACCAGATTGTACTGGAAGATGTATAGATTCACATAATTTATCACACTCTGCAATAGCTTCAATAACTTCTTCACTTAAATCCTTTGGATGTGAAGTCATGAATCTTACTCTTTCTAAGCCTTCAATTTGATTTATTCTTCTAAGCAATGCTGCAAAATTAATCTCTGGTTCTAAACCCTTACCATAAGAGTTAACATTTTGACCTAATAGTGTTATCTCTTTATAGCCTGCTTTAACCATTTCTATAATTTCCTTTTCAATTTCCTCTGGTCTTCTGCTTCTTTCTCTTCCTCTTACATGTGGAACTATACAGTATGTACAGAAATTATTACATCCATACATAATGGTAACAAATCCTTTGATGCTACTTGCTCTATCAATAGGTGTCCCTTCTACTATGTCCTCTTCCTTATTCCACACTTCTACTATAGGTCTTTCACCCCCTAATGCTCTACTTAAATATTCCTTAAATTTATAAGCATTATGAGTACCTATTATTATGTCTACATAAGGAAATTTCTTTATTATATTTTCTGCCATTCCTTCCTGTTGCATCATACATCCAGTTACTGCAATTATAAGCTCTGGCTTTTCTTTTTTAAGTTTCTTAAGTGCACCTAGATTTCCTTCAACCTTTTGTTCTGCATTTTCTCTAACACAGCAAGTATTAAATATTATTATATCAGCCTCTTCCTTAGACGCTGTTCTTTTATAACCTAGTGGCTTCAATCCGCCTGATAACTTTTCGGAGTCTTCTTCATTCATTTGACATCCCCAAGTTTCAATAAAATATTTCAATTCTTTTATCATTATTCATTCTCCTTTGTAAGATTATAACCATTATTTAATTATATATAATTTCTTTGAATAATAAAAGTTTTTTCTAAAGTATTTATTGTAATAAGTCTTTTATTATATTATACTTTAAAATATTAAAAAACTGAAATTGTAACTCCACAGATTTTTAAAATGGCTACAGTGCTACAATACAGTACTACAAATTGTTAGTTATATTAGATTATAAGAATTAAAGAATAAAACTATTATTGTGTAGAATCTTCTCTTTCTATGACATAGAATATTTTCTAATTATCTTCTTTATATCTGTCTTAAAATTATTCAAAAATCACAATTTTTGTAATTAAACAAAATTTTCCTGTACCCTTGAAAACCCTATGATATTTAAGTTATAATTGAACTATATGAAGTTTATTAAATTTTCATTAAATTGTTATTTTTTGTTATGGGGTGGTGCAATATAAGTCTACAATATGCAGATAGAATATCAAATATTAAAGCATCAGAAATTAGAGATCTACGGAATAATATAAACTAGATGATTATATTGAGAAAATAATTAAAGTTTATAAAGTTCGTAGAGACTTAATGATAGACAGCATGAAAAAGTATTTCCCAAAAGATGTGAAATTTACATTCCCTGAGGGATGATTATTTACTTGGGTGGAATTAATAGAAGACCTAGACTCTGATAAAATTATGTGAGATGCACTTAAAGAAAAAGTTGCCTATGTTCCAGGAGCTTTTTTCTTTCCAAATGGCGTAAAGAAAAACTTCTTTAGATTAAATTACTCTAATATGACTAATGAAAAAATTATTGAAGGTATTAAAATATTAGGAAAAGTCCTTTATAAACATTATGGCAATCAGTAATTTCAAAGCAGTAACGGCAAAATATAATAAAAATTCTCCTGTTAGGAAAAACTATACCTAAAAGGAGGATTGTAATATGTATAATGCTAAAGATATTGATAAGCAAAGGAAAATTTCTGTAAGTTACAATGGATTTGAGGAAAGAAGTTATTTTAGCGGAAAATTTAAAAATTGCACTGTTTTTGATATTAAATCTTCTTATGCTTCTTTCACTGATATAGCTGAAATAAATAATTCTAATAAAAATAATCTATATTAGAGTCAAATGGAGGATTAAAAATGAAGTTTTCAAATCGTATTCAAAAAATGCATTATTCACCAATTCGTAAATTAGCGCCTTTTGCTGAAGCTGCCAAGAAAAAAGGTATTCAGGTTTATCATTTAAATATTGGACAGCCTGATATCGAAACTCCCTCTACTTTCATGGAAGGAGTAAATAATTATCATGACAGCGTTTTAAAGTATGCTCAATCTCAAGGTATCGATGAAGCAATTAATAGCTTTAGAAAATACTATAAAGAATGGAGTATAGACTTTGATTACAATGAGCTATTAATAACAAACGGAGGTTCTGAAGCTATTTCTTTAGCACTTACAGCTATAGCTGATGATGGAGATGAGATAATAGTACCTGAACCATTTTATACTAATTATTCTGGTTTTGCTCAAGTTGTTGGAGTTAATGTAGTTCCTTTTCTTACAAAAGCTGAAAATGGTTTTCATCTTCCTCCAAAAGAGGAGATAATAAAATCCATAAATCATAAGACAAGAGCTATAATGATATCCAATCCTGGAAATCCAACAGGAGTAGTTTATACTGAAGAAGAAATAAGAATGCTTGCTGATATAGCTAAAGAACATGATATATTCTTAATTTCCGATGAAGTATATAGAGAGTTTGTATATGATGATTTAAAATATACCTCAGCACTATATATGGAAGATGCACTAGATAGAATAATACTTATTGATAGTATTTCTAAGCGTTATAGCGCTTGCGGTGCTAGAATAGGCTTAGTAGCATCTAAAAATAAAGAACTTATTGCACAAATTTTAAAAATTTGTCAAGCAAGATTATGTGTTCCAACTATAGAGCAGTTAGCTACAGCAAATTTAGTTAATACTCCAAAAGATTATTTTGTTAAAGTTAAAGCTGAATATGAAACAAGACGAAATATATTATTTGAGAAACTTTCACAAATTTCAGGAGTAACTTGTGAAAAGCCAACAGGAGCGTTCTATGTTATGGTCAAGCTTCCTGTAAATGATTCAGAAGATTTTGCTAAATGGATGTTGACAGAGTTCAACCATAATAATAAAACTGTTATGTTTGCACCTGCTGAAGGCTTCTATGCTACAGAAGGCTTAGGTAAGGATGAAATAAGAATTTCTTATTGCTTAAATACAGAGGCTTTGAAAGATGCTATGGATATTTTCGCTTTGGGATTAGAAAAATACAGAGCTTTAGATAAATAAAATAAAAAGATAGATTGATAAATCAATCTATCTTTTTATACTGTGTAACCCCAAGTACAAAATTCTTCTTCAACTTTAAAATTATGTTCCTTATATAACTTTAAAGCTTTAATATTATCACTATTACATTTTAAATATATTTCTTTAAAATTATTATCTATAGCTATATTTAATAGATATTTTAGCAAAATCTTACTATAGCCTCTATTTCTAAATTCATCTAATATTCCAAAATTCACTATTGAAATCTTGTTATTCTCCTTAATTAATTGACCATATCCTATAAATTTTTCACCATANNTCATTTAAATAATACTTTTGATCTTCTTCAAATACTATATCTTCTACATCCATTTCCACTCTGCTGCTAGTTTTAAAAATTTTATTTTGAAGACTACATCTAATCTTTTCATCTTCTCCTATTTCAAAGGTTTTAAAATTTATTTCTGGAGGTAATTTAAAATTATATTTTTCTTCTAATATAGCTTTCATTTCAAATAATTTATTTATCTCTTTAAACCCTATATCAATTAATAATTTATTAAAGCCTCCATCTGCTTCAAATAAACTCCCCTTCTTAAAAGATTCAAAAAACTTTCTATATAATATTATTTCATCATTACTACAATTTATTGTCATACTATTAATCTTATAAAAATTTTTACATATTCTTGTAAACCACATATATCCTATATATTCTCTATTATACTTTAATAATTTAACATTTTTATTATATAGAAGTTTATTAATAGGATTTAAACTATTATAACCTTTAAAAAAATCTTCTTTTGTAAATTCAAAACACAGGTTTCCTCTGCTTAATTTTTTAAATTTATTAATATTAAAACAACTTAGGTTTTTACATTTATACATATACCCTCTCTTAACACTAACTACTAGATTACTATATTTTACTTTATAATCTTTTCTATTATTCCAAATTTTAAATAATTAAAATTTAATAAGTAAATTATTTATAAATCTATTATACATCAAAAAAGCCATCATGTGATGGCTTTCTATAAATCAACTTATTAATTATAAGTAGCAATTATTAAATTTGTTCTACTGCTTTTATACTTAATGATATTCTTTTATTTTCTTCATCTACTTCCATTATTTCTGCTTTTATATTTTCTCCAATTTTTAATACGTCTTTTGGCGTATCTATTTTATTAGTACTAATTTGTGAAATATGAACTAGACCATCAACTCCAGGCTCTAGCTCTATAAAAGCACCAAACTTAGCAAATCTAACTACTTTTCCAAGGACAATATTTCCTACAGGATATTTATTTTTCACATTTATCCATGGGTCCTCTGTTAATTTCTTTAGACTTAAAGAAAGTTTTTTATTCTCTTTATCTATATCTATAATATACACTTTAATTGTTTGTCCTATTTTCACTATTTCCTTAGGACTTACGAGCTTATTCCAACACATCTCTGATATATGAAGTAATCCATCTACCCCATCAATTTCAACAAAGGCACCAAAGCTTGATATTCTTCTTACAATACCTTCTACTATTTGATCTTTTTCAAGTTTCTCCCAAGTTTCTTTTTCCTTTTTCTCTTTTTCTACTTGAAGAATTTCTCTTCTTGAAGCAACAATCTTCATTCCAATTTTTTGTTTTTCAAATTCAATGATTTTAACCTCTAAAGTTTCTCCAATTAAAGTTTTTAAATCCTTAATTCTTTCTAAAGATATATGGGATGCAGGTATAAATACCTTTATTCCTTTATATGTAGAAATAATGCCTCCTTTTACTTCTTCTATGACCTTAACTTCAATAGTTTCTTTATTTTCAAAAACTCTTCTTAACTCTTTATATAACTCTTCTCTCTCAATTTCAACTCTAGAAATAACTATATATCCATCTTGATTTCTAACACTTATTATTTTACCTTCAACCATATCACCAACTTTTAAAATGTCAGTTAGTTTGGCATTTTCATCTTTAGTAACTTCATTGATTGGTAAATATGCTTCATTTTTTGCCCCTATAGTTAAATAAGCTTCTTTATCGGAAATTTTAAATATTTCTCCTTTAATAACCTTTCCCACTCTTAATTCAATACCATCATCCATATACTTTTCGTATTCTTGCATTTCACTATTAATCATTGTGCTCTCACCTTTCATTTTTAATATAGCCTCCTTAATTATCCAATCTGGTGTTGATGCTCCAGCTGTCACACCTATTTTTTTTATTTCTGCATCTTCAATAAAATCCGTTGGTATTTGATTAGCATTTTCCACATGAATAGTTCTATTACAATTTTTCTTACATATTTCATAAAGTTTAGTAGTATTAGAACTATTATACCCACCTATAACTACCATAGCATCTACTTTTTTAGAAATATCCTCTGCAGATTTTTGTCTTACCTCAGTAGCACTACAAATAGTATTAAAAGCTACTATTTCTTTACTCTGCTCTGTTACTTTATTAAGAACCTTATGCCAATTACTTTGTTTTTCAGTAGTCTGTGAAACCACACAAATTTTTCTTGGGAGATTTTCTAAATTTTCGCCATCTTTAGATATTATAGCACTATTATTACACCATCCATTTATTCCGATTACTTCAGGATGATTTTCATCTCCGACAATTAAAATACTATATCCTAATTTATAATAGTTATTTACCTTCATTTGAATATTATTAACATAAGGACAAGTAGCATCTACAATATTTAATTTTTTGTTTTTTAAAGTATTTAGGATATCTTTTGAAATCCCATGTGATCTTATTATTACCACATTATCTTCATCTAATTTATTTATATCATCATTACTTATAGAGTATATGTTATTTTCTTTCAATAGCTCTACTACATCATTATTGTGAATTAATGGCCCTAGTGTATATATGTTATCAGTATATTCTTTTTTCTTATTAAAAGCCGTGTCTACTGCTCTTTTCACACCAAAACAAAATCCAGCTTTATCTGCTAACAATATTTCCTTCATTTGCTTCACCACCTATTTATTAACTTTAGTATTATTTTATCATATTAAAGAAAATTTAACTAACACAATTAGAAATTTTATTTTTTATATGATTACATATCACTTCAACCACTTCTTCTATTGACAAATTTGAAGAATCTACTTCAATTGCATCCTTAGCTTTAGTTAAAGGGTCAACTTCTCTATTAGAATCAATATAGTCTCTTTTTATTATATCTTCAAGTATATTATCATAGTTTACTTCTATATCCTTTTCTATTAGCTCATTATATCTACGCATAGCTCTTGTTTCAGCACTAGCAGTTAAATAAAATTTAAATTTTGAATCTTTAAGTACTACTGTACCAATATCTCTACCATCCATAATAACATCATATTTTTTAGCTATCGCTTGTTGCATTTTTACTAGCTTTTGCCTTACTAAAGATAATGCTGCATAATTTGATACATTATTACTAATAATAGGCATTGTTAGTTCTGATGTAATATCTATTCCATTTAATATCAAGTTGTCTCCCTCAAAATGCATTTCTAAGTTGTCTAAAAGACTTATTAACCTATCTGTGTCTTCATAAGAGATTTTTTCTTTCATCGCTACGTAGGTAACAGCTCTATACATTGCTCCAGTATTTATGTACATTAAGTTAAAGTTTTTACCCACTATTTTTGCTATGGTACTTTTTCCTGCTCCTGCAGGACCATCTATAGCAACAGACATTCTCATTCTCAATCTTCCTTTCTAATCTAAAAACGCTAATTATTTAATGCTGATGTCACTTCGAAGTGATGCTGCCTTATGAAGATAAACAAAGTTAACATCTCTCTCTTCTTCATCACATAAAATAGTTAATCTTATACAAAGCTTTAATGAATTTTCCACTTCCATCTCGTTAAAATGCATAATACTAACCTTATTTAAATTAAAATGTTCTCTTATATATGCACCTGGATAAGCTTTTGTTATATCATTAGTACAAGAAAAAAGTAGCGCTTTTATATTATTTGTATTTAATGAATTTATTTCTAAAATCTTATTCATTAATTCAATAGCCTTTTCTTTTATTTCTAAGGCATCATTCTTTTCTATTGTAGTTGCACCTCTTATTGATAACATAATTAATCACCTATCTTTTGTCCTGCTAAATATCCAGTAGATAATGCAATTTGCACATTATATCCTCCAGTATAGGCATCAACATCAATAATTTCTCCAGCAAAACTTAAATTTGAAATTATTTTTGATTTCATAGTTGAAGGATCTATTTCTTTAGTATCTATTCCTCCGGAAGTTACTATCGCTTCAGACACTGGTCTTAAACTTTTAACTGTTAGTTCTAAATTTTGCATTAAATAAACAAGTCTCTTACGTTCCTCTTTGGTTATAGCATTAACCTTTTTATTTTCATCTATGCCACTATATCTAACTATTATAGGTATAAGCTTTTTAGGAAATAAATCATCTAAAGCATTTTTAAAATCTTTATTTAAATATTGGCTAAAATCTCTTTGTACCCTCTTATCTAGCTCATCTTCGCTCAAAGCTGGCTTTAAATTTATTATTATTTTATATTTTTCATTATTCTTTATACTACTACTAGCACTTAAAACCAATGGACCAGATATTCCAAAATGAGTAAATAGCATTTCTCCTAATTCTTTAAAAAGAATTTTATTTTTACTATTCTTAAGAGTTAACTCCACATTTTTTAATGACAATCCTTGGAGCTCTTTAACAAATTCCTCTTCTATTTCTACAGGTACTAAGGATGGCTTCAATTCAACAATTTTATGACCAATTCCTTTGCAAAGTTTTAATCCTTCTCCATCTGAGCCTGTTTGAGGATAAGAAACGCCACCTGTACACATTATAAAATAATCACCGGTAATCTTCTTACCATTTTTAAGTACTACTTCTTTTATGTTGTTATCTTGAAGAATAAATTCTTTTACATCACTATCCTTCATAATATTTACATTCTTCTCTTTTAATTCACCTTCTAAAGTTTTTATTATATCAGAAGATTTATCAGAACCCGGAAATACTCTATCTCCTCTCTCAACTTTTAGCTTTGTTCCTCTACACTGAAAAAAGTTCATTGTATCTTCGTTAGTAAAAGTATATAACGAACTATATAAAAAATAAGGATTAGTAGGGATATAATTTAAAAACTCCCCTATCTCCTTAGCATTGGTCACATTACATCGTCCTTTACCAGTTATAAATAGCTTTTTACCTAGCTTTTCATTCTTTTCTAATAATACTACACTATGATTTTCAGCTGCGGATATTGCCGCCATCATACCAGCAGGACCTCCGCCAATTACTACAACTTTTGACATCACTTCACCACCTAAAATTTCTACAAAATTCCTACTTAGACTTATAAATTATACTTCAATATCTAGTATATATCAATTAACTAGAAGAAAATCGTGACAGCTAGTCACGATTTATTAATTTACAAATTACAATATATGATGCACAATTGTAGCCTTTTTATTTAAGCATGTTCAAAAATAATCAACGAATCTTTTAAATTAGAATAATAGTTCTAATCGTAAAGAAAGAGAATTCCCTAGAGAATTCTCTTCATATATATTTTAAAATTAGTAAATTCCTTGTGCATGCATTGCTTCAGCAACTTTTATAAATCCTGCAATATTAGCTCCTGCAACTAAGTTATAACCAAATCCATAAGTTTCAGCAGCTTTCATTGCATTATTATGGATATTAGTCATGATTTGACGAAGTTTAGCATCAACTTCTTCTCCTGTCCATGATAATCTCATACTGTTTTGTGACATTTCAAGAGCTGAAGTAGCAACTCCACCTGCATTGGCAGCCTTAGCTGGTCCTACAATTAATCCATTATCTAAGAAGTATTGTACTGCTTCGTTTGTACATGGCATATTAGCGCCTTCACAAACAAATTTTATTCCATTAGCAACTATTTGTTTAGCATGTTCTAAATGTATATCATTTTGAGTAGCACATGGCATTATAATATCAACTTTAACTCCCCATGGTTTTTGTCCTGGGAAAAACTCTACGCCAAATTTATCTGCATAATCTTGAACTTTGTCTCTACCTGAACCTCTCATCTCTAATAAGTAACTAATTTTTTCTTCAGTTGTAATTCCATTAGGATCGTAAATATATCCATCTGGTCCTGAAATTGTAACTACTTTTCCACCTAATTCAGCAATTTTTTTACATGCTCCCCATGAAACTTGACCAAATCCTGATAAAGCTACTGTTTTACCTTTAAAATCTGTTCCTTCATGTTTAAGAATCTCTTGGCAGAAATATGCTACACCAAAACCTGTAGCTTCTGGTCTAAATAAGCTTCCTCCAAAGGATAATCCTTTTCCAGTGAAAACTCCATTTTCAAAAGCTCCTCTTATTCTTCTATAATGTCCATACATATATCCAACTTCTCTTGCACCAACACCAATATCACAGGCTGGAACGTCAACATCTGGTCCTATATGTCTATAAAGCTCAGTCATATAACTTTCACAGAATCTTCTGATTTCAGCATCTGATCTTCCTCTTGGATCAAAGTCAGCACCACCTTTACCTCCACCTATTGGAAGTCCAGTTAATGAATTCTTTAATATTTGCTCAAATCCTAAGAATTTTATTATTCCTAAATAAACTGAAGGATGGAATCTTAAACCACCTTTGTATGGTCCTATAACTCCGTTAAACTGTACTCTGAATCCCCTATTAACATGTACATCTCCATTATCATCTGTCCAAGGTACTTTAAACATGATTTGTCTTTCCGGTTCACAGAATCTTTCTAAAAGGTTAGCCTTTATATATTCTGGATGATTTTCTAAAACCGGTCCTAAAGAGTGTAAAACCTCTTCAACTGCTTGAATAAATTCTGGCTCACTACTATTTCTTTTTTTAACATTTTCTAATACTTGCTCAATATAAGCTTTAGTATCCATGCTATTACCCCCTAATAATGAAATAATTATATTAGATTAAAGTTATATATTTTAATATTAAAAAATTAATATTAAATCCTTCATTTATATTGTTATAATTCGTTATAAATGCAATTTTTCCTTCTTAATTATTAAAAATCTTTTAACATTTATGAAGGCAACTATGTTTTAAAAATTAAGTGACAAAAAATTATTAATTTCTAAAACGATTACATGTCCTACTAATTATCATCATAAGACATGTTGTTTCAGAAATCAATAATTTTTTTTTATTTTTCTTCCTTTTTATACGAATAAACTTGATATTCTTCCCAAATATCCTCAAGATCATTAAAAGTTTTAGAGATTTTTTCCTTTTCTCTTAAACCAACTGCTATTATAAGTGCATTGATAACACTTAAAGGTGCTACTAATGAATCAACAAAAGAAGCCATATTGCTTTCTGCTACTAAAGTATAATCCGCTCTAGTTGCTAGTGGAGATAATACACTATCTGTTATTGCAATTACTGCTGCCTTTCTAGATTTTGCAAAAGTTAGCGCTTCTATAGTACGCATAGCGTATCTAGGAAAACCTATACCAATTACACAATCTTCTTCAGATAAATTTAACATTTGTTCAAAAATGTCACTCATACCATAAGACACAATTTTAACGTTATCTAATATTAAATTTAGATAAAATCCTAAAAAGTCTGCAAGGGCAGTAGAACTTCTTAATCCAATAATATATATGTTCTTAGCTTTAAAAATATTATTAACGGCTTCATCAAAAGCTGAATGATTGATTTTTTCTAATGTAACTCGTATATTTTCAATATCAGATTTTAAAACACCTTTTAATGCATTATTATGACTTATAAAATCATTTGAAAGTTCTATTCTTTGAACTGTTGTAAGTTTATTTTTAATAAGTTCTTGTAGTGCCTTTTGAAGCTCTGGGTAACCACTATAGCCTAATTGATTAGCAAATCTAACTACTGTAGATTCACTTACACCCACACTAGTTCCAAGTTTAGCAGCAGTCATAAAGGCTGCTTTATCATAATGTTTTAATATATACTCTGCAATAAGCTTTTGTCCTTTACTTAGTCTTGGAAATTTTGTTTGTATCATTCTCATAAGATCTTGGTTATTATTATCCATTATTAAACCACCCCTTCATAAAATGAAGAAATTATTAACTGTATGCTTTTTTATTTACTTCACTTTTAACTTTTTTACTGTTTCATTTTAACATTTTGTGAACCATTTATCAATAAATATTTCATTTTTTTGTATTTTGAAATATTAGCTTCATTTCTTTTTAATTTCATATAAAAAATATTTTTTATACGCTTTTAAATTAATGCATTATTTTTAAGCTGTTATACTAAGATGTCCACTTCTTTGCATGTATATATTAATATTATATCTAAAATGTTATATGTATTAAAATAGTTACTCTTTGTATTAATTGAACTTTTATATCTCATAATTATTTAAATTTACTATCTATCATTATATTATGTAAAGTTACTTATTATTATTTATAATAAAATCTTTTTACAAATTTAATTATTTCTTTTCTATTACAATTAATTGAGGAGCTTTTTCGCTTCTATTTAGAACTTTATGAAGCATTACTCCATATTTATCTTTTGGTAAATTAGAAACATATTTTAATATTTCATTCTTTTCTTTTTCTCCTTCTTCATGTCCAATGTAAACTGCTATTGTTATTATTCCTCCTGGCTTTAATATTTCTATAGAAGATTTTATACTAGTTAAAGTTGTACTTACTTCAGTAGTTATACTCTTATCTCCGCCAGGTAAAAAACCTAAATTATACATTACTACATCTACATTTTCTTTTACATATTCTTTTAGTTTGCTATGACAATCTTTAATTAAAATTACATTTTCCTTTTTCTTTTCAGAATATTTTTCTATAGCTATATCTTGTACATCAAAGCTATAAACCTTGTTAAAAAAACTACTTAAAAAATCAGTATCATGTCCATTCCCTAATGTGCCATCAATTGCTACATTATTATCACTTGAATAGTTTTTTATAATATATTGAGATAGACTGCTTACGTCACTTACATATTTAAACAATAACTTATTTCCCACCTTTTAAGTATTTTATTTCATCCTCATTTAAAAATCTATATTTACCTTTTGGCAAATTCCCTAATTGAATTTTCCCTACTGATAATCTCTTAAGCTTTATAACTTTGTGATTTATTGCATCACACATTTTTCTTACTTGCCTGTTTTTACCTTCATGAATAATTATTTTTAAATCAGATGTTATATTATTTTTATCACCAGTATTTTTTTTAATTATAGTACATTTTGATGGAGCAGTTATATATCCTCCAATGTCCACACCACTGCATAGCTTTTCTACCTCTTCCTTAGTAGGTATACCTTTTACAGTTGCTATATAAACCTTATTAATAACTTCCCTAGGATGTATTACATTATTATAAACATCTCCATCATTAGTTAATAATATTAGCCCTGAGGTATCATAATCTAATCTCCCAATAGGATATATTCTTTCTTTAACATCTATTAAATCAATTATTGTCTTTCTACCTCTTTCATCACTTACAGTAGATACATATCCTTCTGGCTTATGAAGTGCTATGTAGACCTTCCTCTCCTCTGGTTTAATTGTTTTATCATTAAATAGTACTATATCTAGTTCAGGATTAATTTTAAATCCTAATTCTGTAATTACTATACCATTAACTTTTACTTTTCCTGCTAATATTATTTCCTCGCATTTTCTTCTTGATGCCACTCCGCAGGATGCCATATATTTTTGTAATCTTTCTTGCAAATTACCACTTCCTATTATATTCTAATTAGTCAAATTCAATAATCATCATTTGAATTATAATATTTAAAGTTATAAAAATCAATTAATAACTTCATAATTGAACCTCACATGACTAAAGTCACGTGATTCTTGGGTAATACCTACTATTGTAAGTAAATTTACCAAGCTAACCCCATAGTTCCTATGGTTATTTATTTTAAATACTATTTATATTTAATAATCTTAATCCTTCATTTAATATATTTATACTAGCATTATAATCTCTATCTATTTCTAAGCCACATTTTTCACATATATAAGTTCTAACTCCTAAATCTTTAGTTCGATTACTTTGATTCCCACATCTACTGCATAATTGACTACTAGGATAAAATCTATCTATTTTAGATATTGTTTTACTATACCATTTAGCTTTATATTCTAATTCTCTATTAAATTCAAAGAAACTTGCATCTGCTATGCTCTTAGCTAACTTATGATTTTTCAACATTCCACTTGTATTTAAATCTTCTAAACAAATAATATCATATTGATTTATTAGTTTTGTAGTTAGTTTTTGAAGAAAATCTAATCTGCAATTATATATCTTTTTATGATATTTATTTACTTTCAATCTTTGTTTATTTCTATTACTGCCACCTTTTTTACGTTTACTGAGTTTTCTTTGAGATTTAATCATTTCATCTTCATATTTCCTATAATATTTAGGATTTAAAATAGGCTCACTATCACTTGTCATTGCAAATTCTTTTACACCTAAATCTACCCCAATTGATAATCCTGTTTTATCTATATTTTCTTGTTGAATATCTATACAACATAAACTAATATAATATTTTCCATCTGTATCCCTTGATAAAATGGATGACAATATTCTACCTTGATATTGTCTTGAATATGCTATTTTTACTTGCTTTAATTTAGGCAATTTAATTTTACAATTTTGTTTCTTATATTTACCTGTAGATGTATGTTGAATTTCCTTTTCTAATATTCCAATGTTATTATTCGTAAAATTCATTTTAATAGATTGATAATTATTTTTATATGATTTAAACTTTGGAAATCCACATTCTTTTTTAAAGAACTTTAAAAAGGTTTCATATTGTACTTTTAGCGTATTTTGTAACACTGATTTTTCACATTGTTTAAGCCATATTTCTTTCTTTTTAAGTAGTGTTAACAATCTTGACATTTTTGTATAGTTTAATATGCTTTTATGATGGTTTAATCTATGTTTATTAATATTTAAAAAATAGTTCCAAACATATCTTTTAGCTTTAAAACTTAATTCTATTTGATTTATTTGAGTTTTATTAGGATATATTCTATATTTAAACCCTTTTTCTATTGTCTCCATTATTAACACCTCACTTTCTATATATTTATACTAACAAATTGTTTGCAATTATCCAAGTATATTGCACCACGCACACTCATTACTGAAGTCACGAGTGTGCGTGGTGATTTATCAAATCAAACCATTGAACATAGCAGTATTTATGTAGTTTTTTTGCTAATAAGATTTAAAGAGCTAGATACCTAGCTCTTTAAATCTTATTTTTTTAGTATTTGTTTTGAGTTAGGCATCATTTCCTTAAATCCTGTTTTAGAAGTTCTGCTATCTTCACTTTCTTGAATCATAGAGGTCATTTGGGACTTTAATTTATTATCTTCTTTTCTATTTTTCTTAGCCATATCTTCACCTCCTAAAACTAGCATTATCATCTTGCAAAAATTTATGTGAAAGATCTAAAAATAACTGGTGGAAAATAAATTAAATATTTTCTATTAAACACAGCTATAATTTTTACTAATAGTATTGTTATCAATTAGTTTTTCACAAAATTCCAATCAAATCTTGTGAACATACTAAATATCCATTTTCCTAAGATTGATGATACACACTATAAACATATTTTTGTAATTTAACCGTTATTGTAGAAAATTCCTAATAATGATATATTTATGTAAAGTCTTTTATTTAGGGGGTATTATTATGAATAATCCAATATTTCACATGCCGACAAAGATTGTTGTAGGAAAAAATGCTATAAACAATCATAAAAATTTATTAATAAGCATTGGTACAAAAGCATTAATTGTTACTGGTAGAAATTCATCAAGAAAAAATGGTTCTTTAGAGGATGTGGAAACATCACTAAAGGATTTAAATATACCTTATGTTATATTTAATGAAGTTGAAGAAAACCCTTCTCTAGAAACTGTAGAAAAAATTGCAACCTTAGGAAAAGATGAAAAAGTAGATTTTATAATTGGTGTAGGCGGTGGCTCTCCAATAGACGCAGCAAAAGCGGCTGGAGTACTTATTAAAAACATTGACTCAAATTTAAAGGATTTATCTATCTCACCATTATTAAATTCCATTCCAATTATAGCAGTACCTACTACTGCTGGTACTGGTACGGAAACTACACCTTATGCTATCATTACAGATCATGAACTTCAAACAAAAAAAGGTATATCTCAAAGAGTATTTCCAACAGTTGCTTTTTTAGATGCAACTTATCTTATGAATACTCCTAAAGAAGTTACTATGAATACAGGAATAGATGCGCTTTCACATTTAATTGAAGGTTATCTATCTGCTAACGCTAATATCTTTAGTGATGTATTAGCAGAGAAAGGATTAGAATTATTTGGACAATGTATTCAACCCTTAAGAGAAAATGAAATTACCTTTGAAATTCGAGAAAAATTATTGATTGCTTCAAGTATTGCTGGAATGGTAATTTCCCAATCAGGTACTTCTCTTCCTCATGGCATGGGATATGCATTAACATACTTTAAAAATGTTCCCCATGGCAAAGCAAATGGAATGTTATTAAAGTCTTATTTAAATTTCTGTAATGATAAGACAAAGGTTAATAAAATAATATCTTTACTTAAAGTTAATAATTTAAATGAATTAGGTGAGTTTTTAATTGAAGCTTTAGGAATGCCAATGATAAATATTTCTGATGAGGAAATATCAAATTACAGCAATGCAATGGTTAGTAATGCTGCTAAACTTAAAAATCATCCTGACAAGGTTTCCAAAGAGGATATCTTAAAAATATATACAGAAAGCTTAAAATAAAATATTGTTATAAATTTTATCGCAATTGATTATAATTTTTTTAATCATCTGCTACATTATGAAGGGAGTGTATAATTATAAAATCTGTTTATCTAAAGAAAGAGGACTGTTGTGGATGCAGTGCTTGCTACAATATATGTGCCAAACATGCTATAACCATGAAATCCGATGAAGAAGGTTTTTTATATCCTGAAATTGACCAATCACGTTGTATAGATTGTGGAATATGTATTGCAATCTGCCCGTTTAAGCATGAAGGGAATTATAAGCATAGCATCATTCCACGCTTTTATGCAACTCGTCATAAGTCGCCAGATATTTTAAGACAATCCACATCTGGCGGTGCATTTACCGCTATATCTGATGCTATTCTACATATGGATGGTGTAGTCTACGGAGCTGATTACGATCAGAACTTTTCTGTCCTTCATCAGAGAGCAGAAACACCTGAGCAGCGCAATCAAATGAGAATTTCTAAATATGTGCAAAGTAATATGAGAGATACCTATGCTAAAGTAAAAGAAGACCTAAAAAATGGGCGAGTAGTTCTTTTCACAGGAACACCATGCCAGGTTGCAGGATTGCGCGGATTTATAGGTAATTCACCACTGTCAGAAAAGCTATATCTATGTGATGTAATCTGCCACAGCATACCAAGTCCGAAAATCTGGAAAGACTATAAGAGCTTACTTGAACAGGAAAGTGGAGGAAGAATCACCGGTGTACAGTTCCGCTCAAAGAAATATGCATGGAGACGTGAAAACAGTAATAAGGGGTTCCTTTACACCACAGATAGAAGTTCAGAAGTACATGAGGACGACCGCTTTTACCATTTGTTCTTTAAAACAGGCACCATAACGCGGCTTTCCTGCTATCAGTGTAGGTTTACAGACATTCATCGAGTCTCTGACCTAACTATAGCTGATTATTGGGGAATAGAAAAATATAGCTCTGAATGGTTTGACCCTCTTGGAGTTTCGCTAATTTTAGTTAACTCATCTAAAGGTGAAGCTCTTTTAGAACATTTTAAACAAGATTTAATAGTAGAAGAACGTCCGAAGGAAGAAGCACTCAATGAACAAAAACGACTAAACGAGCCTTCATCACTCCCTGAAAATCGTAGTCAATTTTGGAAGGACTACAAAGATTTTGGCTTTAAATATATATTAAATCAAGCTTACAAAAATAAATATTAATCTGCAAAAGGTAATAAAGAAATTTATTCTATTAAAAATATCAAAAGGCTTATGAAAAATTTAAACTTTTCACAAGCCTTTTGTCTTCAATCTAATCATAAAATCACTGTTCGATGTAATTTGTAATCGCCTTTATGTTATCTTTCTGAAATGAATGTTTTAAACTACCCAATTAAAGCTCTATCTAAAAGGGTTATTTTTTTCAATTCTATATACTTTTATTTTAAAAGATAACTATTTATATTTAATAAAAAAGATTGGAACATCTGCTCCAACCTTCAATATTTTATATTAATTTTTCATTAAATATATTATCTAAGTTTACTTTCTTAACTCTATTATGGATCTCCTCATTATCCGTTGAATATAATCCTTTCTCTTTCATTCTATTAAAGTATCCTGCTCCTGCAAAGGTATATCTATTTCTCCTGCCTTCTTTACTTTGTACCTTTTCATTAGCATACGCTATAATATCTCCAATAGCTAAATTTCTTGGTAGGATTAATAATGGTATTCCTAAACAATTTCGAACTGCATTATGTCCTGCAATAGATCCTGTAGATATAGCTTCTGTATGACCTACAAACAATCCACTTTTTTCTCCTCCACAGAATAAATTATCTAATCCCATAACCTTTAAATCATCTGTTCTAGGTGCTACAGAAAGATATCTAATAGAATTTCCTTTTCCTCCAGCATAAGGATCTAAAAATTTCGCTGATTCTAATCCTTTAATTTTTCTAAGTTTTTCCAATGGATAATAAGAGGTCATAAGTTTAGCATGGCCTGTATCTAATAAAATAATATTCTCTGCAAATTCTTTAAGTGCATATTGCTGGCATACCTTTTGGCTTAATTTATCTAAATTTATATCCTCTTTAGGAACAGTTAATACTACCACACCGTTTTTATCTAATTCCTCTACTATTTCTTTAGAAAGAGTTTCCTTAGCTAATTTGCAAGATCCACTAAAAGCTCCATAAACATCCTCGCCTCTTTCTCCTTTTATGTCCTCTATTCCCGCTCTATAACTAATGCTTATTCTTGGTCCAAAGGCAGGACATCTTAATATACACATTGAACATCCATTACCATACCTTAAGCAATTTCCCATAGGGCCAGTTGATCCTGTAGTTTCTACAAAAGCGTCGCCTTCAATAAAACTTCCATCAGAAATATATATTCCTTTTAATTTATTTTCTTCCCTCTCTACATCCACTGCTCTAGTTACAAGTTTAATTTCAATTCCTAAGTTTAGTAAATGCTTTCTAACTTCTGGTTCTATTTTATTAACATCGTAAAGCCAGGCATGTTCGTGACCTGGAAAATCTATATTTTTATGTCTTGAGTTACTATCAGTAATATGAATTAAATCTCCTGCTCCTAATGCTATAAGTTCTTCAGCAGCAGTATATCTCCCATTATTTCTCATTATTCCGCCTACATTTCCTAGTCCTAATAATAAGTCTGTTTTTTCAATTAATGTAACATCTGCACCAGCTTTTTTAGCTGATATAGCTGCGGCGCAACCAGACCATCCACCACCGATTACTACAATTTTCAAAATATCCTCCTCCCTTCTAAAATATACTTTGGCTCAGTCTGCATCTTGCAAAGCCTTCTTAATTTTTCATCATTATTCATAATTGTACACGCTCCACAAACTCCTTCGCCACAGCACATCTTTTCGTTATTGCAACAAGAGAATTTAATATTTTTATCATGACCTTCTATTATTTTCATAACTTGATAATTCAATATATCTGCACCATCACAATGTACTAATGATATATCATTAGTTTCTAAGATATATTCTAGCTTATTTTTACAAGTTCCACTTAATAATCCACCAAAAATTATAGTGGTACATTCTATAACCTCATCAGCATATTTAAAAAGTTTTTCTTTGATAAAAATATCTTCAAAAGGGTTTTTATCAATTAATACAATGAGCTTATTATTGTTATATTTCAATCTTTCTAAAACTGGCAATAAAGGCGCTTGACCAATTCCCCTCACTACTAATAAGCAGGTTTTATTTTTCGCTTCAAGTATTTCTTTTAATCCTAATATTCCATTCCAAAAAGGTCCTTTAATTAATACGTCTTCATCAATTTTTAATTTATCTAATGCTTTAGTTTTAACTCCTTTAAGTTCAATAGCTAAAGTTAGTATATTTTCTGAAGTATTGCTGTCCATTACACAAATAGGAGCATCAAAATTTTCATCGCAATTCGTTGTTCTAATAAAAACAAAGCTTCCTGGATTTACAAGCTCACTAACTAGTTTATCACTGGCTTTTATTTTTAAAATTAATATTTTCTCTTCAATTTTATGTTTATCTACAACTTTGCAGTTTTGATATTTTCTTCCTGGTTTGCTTTTAAAGTTATTAGTAACGAATTCTTGATATATACAAACACCATTCCAATTGCAACAATCACAAAAATCTTTGCCATCTAGGTGTGAACATAGAATGCAGTTACCTGATTCCGCTAAGTGACAAGGACAAAATTCACTTCCGCAATCTATACAGGTATAGGGCTCATAACTCATCTTAAAACCTCCTAGATTACTCTAATATTAAGATATTTAATAATTACATATTTGTTACATTTTACAAGTAAAAATCATAATAAAACTTTAAAATTAAAATAGCATTTTTAAATGTCTTTATTTCTCCCACAATCTGTTTTGCTTATATATTCATACTATAGTAGATTAGGTGAATTAATTTTGTTCATAAAAAATAAGTGACAAATAATTATCAACGTGATTAATTATTTGCCACTTACACTTATGTTGGCTACTTGATGTTTTAGTAGTGAGAGTTCTATTATAGGGTTTCACAATGAAAATTTAACTTATGTATGATTTTAAATTCCATAATAAGATTTTTACAATGAATTAAAAATTAAGAATGCATAATGAAGAATCATGGTTAAAACTCCACCATCAAAGCCTTTGGAGTTGTTCTAAATAAACATCCTTTTAGAGTTCTTATTTTAGACAAAGTCATTACAACTTTAAGATTAAATCTTAAATCTAAGTTGACTACACTATATAGAAAATAAAAAGCCAAAACTCTAGTGTTATTCAATTAAATTATTATTATGATTTTTTCGATGTTCAAGTACGTAATCAATTATAGTTCTTGCAAAACTCAACTTATATTCTGGTATATTTGGTAAATCATCTAATGAAAACCAATCAGCTGCTTCTATTTCATCATTATCTATTTTTATTTCTCCAGATGAATACTCCGCTATGAACCCAATCATAAGTTTATACGGAAAGGGCCATGGATGACTACCAAAATATTTAATGTTCTTTATGTCAATTCCAACCTCTTCTTTAACTTCTCTTTTAACAGTTGTCTCGACAAATTCTCCTGGTTCAACATGTCCAGATATAAGGCTGTACATATTAGGTGTAAAATAAGGAGAACGTGCTAAAAGAATTTTATCATCTTTTAATACAGCAACTATTATAGCTGGAGTTATACGTGGGTAAATAATATATCCGCAATTTAAACATTCCATATAAGTTTTTTTAGGCTCTATCTGCACTTTTTTACCGCAACAACTACAATATTTGTTTTCATTTAACCAATTTATTAGCTCTAAGCCACGGATAACAAGTAAAAATATATTTTCAGCAACTTCCCCGTATATTTCCCCAATATCCTTTGAGAGGTAACCTTGAATCTCATCTTTAGTAGATATATTTGCAACATAGTAATCATTACCATCTACTGTACCTATATATATCATTTCAGAGCTGTCAATTCCGAATTTCTCAACTTCACTAATTAATAGAAACTTAGGATAATCTTTATGTTCTTTAAATATAATTTCGCCTTTGTAAAATAAAAAACAATATGAATGCATGTTATGTTCATTAATATCCATATTATTCATTCAAATTACCTCCATTAATATTAAAATTTAAAAAACAGATTTCTTTTTCACCTGCTACCATTGCCTAATCAAAACAACTAATATATTTAAGACTTATAAACTTTTGCTCCTCCAAACTATCATTGATTGTAATATTTATAAATGATATAAAGCAAATACGTTTAGCACTGTTTTAAATAAATAGTCTCACCTATAACTACGCACTTAGAACTTGGACTATGTCCAATATCATCTGTTTTAACAATTGGAATATTTCTATCCCCTAAAACCTCTCGAATCAGCTCCATAATATCTGGCACATGATTTTCTTCTTGCATTTCAGTAAACTCTCCCAAAATGATTCCCTTAATCTTATCAAATGCTCCTACATGATCTAATTGAAATAATATTGATCCTATTAAATTAGGTGCTCCACCTAAACTTTCTAGCAGCAATATTTTATCTTGAAAATCTGGCATATATTTTGTTCCTACTATTTTTGAAAGTGCTTTCATATTTCCGCCTATAACTGCACCACTCATTTTACTTCCTTGAATCCATTCTAAATTGATTTTATAAATATCATCTTTTCCATTTAAAAATGTTTCTTTAAACATTCTTATTTGCTCCTTTGAACATTCTTCAATTAAATTTGCTATTGTATAGTGATAGGTTTTTATATCCGCACATTTATACAATGCGTTTAATATGACTGATAAACCACTCATTCCAAAATAAGGCTTATTATTCTTTTTAATAATTTCATAATCAAGGTACCCCAATATTTGATTAGCAGAAGCTCCACCTGAAACATCAAAAATAGCTTTAATATTTTGATCTTCAAACAATTTCATTAACTCATTTGCTCTTTCTTTTCCTGTTCCTGCAAAAGGTCCTTTTGTCTTATAAATTGTTTTTGCATATTTAACTTTTAATCCCATATTATTTAATATTTCTTCGATTTTTTCTATATGTTCTTTATTTTGATTACTTATTCCATCGCAGCATGAAATTAATCCTACAGTATCCCCTTTATATAATTTTATCATTTTTGCATTATCCCCCTAATTATTTTTACTAAATATTTCTCGGATTATTAATATTTATTTCATATAATTATGATTGATTATTTATATTTAGTTACAATCTAAATATAATACTGTGCTTGAGCCATATACATACTTTCATACTGACTTCCTTGTTCTTTTTAGACCTCGTTACCTATTACAACTTAAGATGACCATATTCATCAATTAATGTTATACAGTCATTATTTTTAATGAAACAGCTATATTTTTCCTGATTGCCGCATAGAAACTCATCAAGAAATCTTATTGTTACATCATTTATTACCTCATGGGCCTTTTCTACTGATAAAGTTTCACTTTCCATTTTCTGTCCAATTATTATCGGATAATCAGTAAAAATCATATGATTAGAAGTATTAAGTTTTATAAAAGACTTATAACCATTTATATAATTAAACAGGTTCTTTTGTTCATCATTTGAGTCTCTTAATACCTTGTCATAAATAATAACTTCTTTTTTGAATTTTTCACCATCAGCTTTATCCTTCAAATAGTCAATAGTTCTCTTCATAGATGTTTCATAATCAAAAGTACCTCTTCTCAAATTTAAAACAGGTATGTTTAATGTTTGTTTTTCTTCTATGTTTCGGCTTAAATCGAAAAATTGTAAAGAAGCGTCAAAAAGCACTATAGTCTTAATTCTAGAATCACATTGTGAAGCTTTAAAAGCAGCTGCTCCTCCTAATGAATGTCCTACTACTCCAATTCGTTGCAAATCAAGTTTGTTTTTTATAACATCATCTTCATTATTTAATTGCTCTAATTTATTTAATACAAATAAAATGTCATCTTTTCTAATATCGATAAGTTCTTTCTTCTCGTCTTGAGTCAATTCTTTCTTTGGAGGTTCAAACATTTCGCCATTTGGCAAAGTTGTAAGCATGCTATCATAAGTATGGCTTATTGTAAATACCACATATCCCTCACTTACTAATTTTTCAATGTTAAAAGTCATATAATCTCTTGGAGCTCCAAGTCCGGTTGATTGTATAATTATTGGATATGCAACTTGTTTTTTACTTATAGGAGCATCATTATATATATTAGTCTTTATTTTTTTAAGAAATTTTATCTTTTCTCTATCATTTTCTAAAGGTACTATTTCTTTAAATCTATTAATAAATTCATCTTCTCTAGGTCTATATAATTCCATATAAAGTGCTTGTCTATCTTCTTTCCAATTTTCATCAATAGGATAATAAAAACTTATAATTACCTTTCTATTCTCATTACATTGTATTAATGTTTCCTTTCTTTCTGTATCTTCTAAAACTCTTATTACTCTTCCTACTTTCATTTTTGTAATCATTCCTTTCGTTTCGCTTAAACGCTATATAAAGAATCCATTTTTTTGGTTATACCCATTTTTCAAAGAAAATTTTTTACATTATATTTAACTATTATTAGCTGCTCTTCAAAATTCAAAGTAGGCTCTCTCTCATAATCAAAGAAAGGTTCAAGTAAAGTAATATTTTTAGAAAAAGTATCCAACCAATATCTTTCTTACTTTTTCATTAAGTCAGATTTATATAACTTACTCTGCCATATTGCAAAATCTTTACATTGAACTCGAATATCCTCTAAGATTTTGCCTTCATATAATTTGCTAAACCCTTTAATTAAAATATTTACTGATACTCCATCACAAATAATGTGGTGTATATCAAATATCAATATGTTTTTATTTTCACTTAATCTTGTAAGTCCAGCTCTCATATCAGCTTGAAACAGCTCCTTTGAAACACACTTCGGTGCTTACATCATAGCAGATATAATATTATTGTTTATCTTTTTCAATATTTTCTTTTAACATTTCTACTATCGGAACATAAGTTAAAATATTAGGTGCCAACTCCATTCTAATACCACAATTTTTCCAAACGCTATGCCCATCAATGATTTCTGACTCACCATAAAATGATTTTAATATTGTTTCTATACTATTTCTATCTTCTTTACAAAAAAAATATAATCCTAAAGTTAATCTATAATCTCCAAATTTTATTATTTGTCTATTTTCTTTTGCTTTACTAATTTCAATCTCTTCAGATTTAAAATCATCTTTATTAATAAGTTCTTCATATTTTTGTGTGATTTCTTCATCGCTCAGCTCTGTATTATCTCTTATTTTATCAATTAAGGATTTATGCAATTTTTGTAAATCATGTTCTCTAGAGTAGTAAAATGTATCAAATTCTTTATCAAAATAGTATTTAATATTTAATTTAAAACTTCCTAGTTCATCATCATATTCAACCAACTTCATATCTCTATTTTTACTAAAAGCTTTATCAAATTTACTTATTTTTATATTTTCAGTTCTATTGTTTTGTAAAGATTCAACCACATTATTTAAAGTTCCTCCCCATCTTGTATTCTTAAACTCTTGCTCAAAAACATTTATTACATTATTCATATAGATCCTCCTACATCAATAAATTAATATTTTCTTTAATATTCTCTTATTTTATAAAATTTCAATTTATATCATAAAGTAAATTGAATAGATATTTTTTATTATATCTATGGGATAACATTGCTCTTCAAATGGATCATATACTGTTTTCTTAGGATAGTAGCTAGCTGTTGCATTAAAATCATATATCTTTTTCTGAATTTAAATACTATTCTTATTTTATATAATGGCAACATAAAATAATATTCATTAACTTCAATATTATCTACCATTATAATAGAGGGAATATTCAAACTTATTTTCTTATCATTAACTATGACTTTAAATGTATTGATCCGACTCATTTTTATTGCGTTTTTTTAATAACAGTATGAGAATAACTAGCTCTATCCTCTTAAAAACATTTTATAAAGATTAAAGTGTATAATCAGTTTATTTTAATTTTTAAAATTAATTTGTATAAATAAATTTATTATTTTCTAAAAACACAACAACCCCATCTTCATCGTTACTTTTTGTTACAAATTTTGCAACAGACTTTAGTTCATCAATCGCATTTTTCATTGCAACACCTGTTCCACAATTTTTTATCATTTCCAAATCATTATAATCATCTCCAAATGCAATTACGTCCGACATTTTACAGTTTAGATGATTAATAACATATTTAATACTATTCCATTTTGAAACCTCTGAATGCATTATCTGGCACAATGTCCCCTTATCTGTAATTACACCTCTACACTCTTTAGGTAAGTTTTTAAGTAACTCTGGTTCTATTGATTCCTTAGTACAAATAATAACTTTAAAGGCTACTGTGAAATCTAGCTCTCTTAAATCTAAAATTTCACAGGGTGCTTTACCAAAATAATCTGAGACATCAAAATTCGAATAAAGTTTATCATTTATTTCAATGCAAATATTATCGAGATTATACTTTTTTGCCGCATCCATAATCTCTAAGATAGTTTTTTTAGGCATTTCCATTTTATATAAAGTATCCTTACCTTTAATTACAAGAGCACCATTATAGCAAATAATGATATCATTCTTTAACTCATGTGGGATATACTTATATATATCTCTTGGAGGTCTTGCAGTAGCAAATATAAGCTGATTGCCTTCATTTTTGCACTTTTTTAAAACATTAATAGAATAATCTGAAATTGTTTTGTCACTTCTTAACAATGTCCCATCAAGATCCGAAATAATAACTCTAGTCATATTTGCCTTTACCTTCCTTCAATTTATTATTTTATTGGCTAAATTATGCTCTTATTTAAAATGAATGCTAATGAGCCAAAAAGTTTATATATTTTTTGATTATTCCATGATAGTTCCCTATTCCATTCCGTTTAGTGTGTAAAAATTCCTTCAAAATTTCTTATAATCTTATACCGTTCTTTATGAACTTCTATAACTCTTGCTGACATTAAATTTTTCTCTTTCACCTTTAATATCTCTTAGCCACTCCATGCTCTTTTTTAATTCTCAATCTATCTTTCATAACTTATATAGTATGTATCATATGATTTTTCTAAAATATAACCTAACTTTTCTGCTAAACTAACAGAATCAAGATTAGCTGCATCCCAATTAGGATACTTTCCTTTATCAATGCAATCTAAGATTAATGCTGCAGACGCTATAGTAGCTAATCCCTTTCTTCTATAATCTGGATGAGTATCAACCTCAATCTCAATTCCATCATTGTAAACACTATATGATGATGCTCCACAGACAACTTGTCCATTATGTAAAATACAATACCCTACACCTTTATTGATATAATCCTCTATGGATTCATACTGACTTGTGAAATCTTCTGAAAGATTTTGAAAAGAGTTTTCAAGAGCTATAGATTTATCTATTCTTTTTAGTTCATAATCTTCTGGTAATTTCGATAAAAAACTCTCCATCATATCACGTTTCAGATACTCGTAATTCTTCTTAAATGCATATCTCTGAAATTTTTCTATACGTCCTTTATGAACAATTTCTATGCGATTTTTCCATTCATCTGTATTTACAATAGCTAAAATATTTTCTGGAATATTCAATAGTAATTCTTCAGCAGCTTTTGCATTTGGATCTCCAGCATAGAATACAAAAACTCCAACTAATATTTGTGCAACTGTAGGATTTTCAATATCATCAACCCAAGCAGCCCCCATATGTCCTTGAAGATATGAAAGAATCATAGTATCTTTCATGTTTTTAAAAATAGGATATAATTTCTCTCTTAAATTGCCATCAACTTTATAAATCATTAAAATTCCTTCTTTCTCTGCAATGCATTATAATATCTAAGTGCGCAATTTTTACTATAATTTATTAATATATTTAATGTCTACTCATACCAAAACTTACATCATCTAAGTAATTGTAAATTTCATTATTAATGTACACAATATAATTAATATTTTCATTTGCATACTGATAACCTCACGTGTGTTTAATTGTGTAGTAACTCTTATATATCACGGAAGCCATCAGTATATCATATCATTTCTTGCCAATGTTACCAATTTAGCTTTTTATTTTGCAGAACTAAAGTTACTTAGAAAGAATAAGCTTAGTCAATCCTATATCCTTAGCATATTGAACTACATCTTCGAATTCTGACGAGTTCAATTCCTTTGAAATTTCATGATATTCATTAGCTTTATACATCGGTTTGTATAATCCCATTATATCAACAACAGTGTTATGAGATAATTCATTTACTATAAACTTCAATACCTCTTTTGAATCTTCTATATTATTTGGCATAATTAAATGTCTTAAAAGTATTCCTTTAACAGCGATACCTTCTCTATTAACTTCTAAATCTCCAACTTGTCTATACATCTCTTTTATTACTTTTTTAGCGTTATTGAAATATCCCTCACATTTGGTATATTTTAATCCTTTATCATTATCAAAAAATTTGATATCAGGCACATATATATCTATAACTCCATCTAATAGTTTTATTGTTTCGTAATCGTCATAACTTCCTGTGTTATAAACTATTGGTATAGAAAGTCCCTTCCCAATTGCTAAATATATTCCTTCAATAATTTGCGGAACAAAATGTGTTGGAGATACAAGATTTATATTATGACATCCCTTTTCTTGCAATTCTATCATAATATCACTAAGTCTCTGTGGACTCTCTTCATTACCTTGAGGATACTGGCTTAAATCATAATTTTGACAAAATACACACCTCATTGTACAATAGCTAAAGAAAATAGTACCAGATCCGCCGGTACCTACTAACCCTTTTTCTTCACCAAAATGAGGTCCATAGCATGTTATTATCATATTTTCGCCTGCCCCACAGAATCCTCTTTTATTTGCGATCCTATTTACATTGCACCTATGATTGCACAACGTACAATTCCTTAGTTTCTTTTTAAGTAACTCAACTCTATTTTTAAGTTCACCACCTTTATATAACTTTATATAATTAGGTACATTTTTACTCATAATAACACCCTCTCATCCTATATGTTAATAATAGCCTTTTGGCTCTTACACTAACTTATTTTTATTCTTTAATTCTCTAATATTTTTTATCTTTTATAATAACGTTAAGAGCATATTTAGCACTAAAAAATAATAGCTATAACAGTATTAAAAAATGATTTTTATGTCCTTCTCATAAGGTGCCGTTCCATCAAAGGTATTTTTATATGAACACATCCACGCTGGAATAAATCCACTTCTATATGCAACAGATTGTGATGCTATATTTGATGAAGCAGTTCCATAATAAGGCACAATCCCTCGTTCCATAATCATTATTGCAAGATTACTTACTAACCTTGTAGCAAGTCCATTATTTCTGAACTTAGGTAATACATCAATCCCTATTTGCCACATTAAATTACTATCAGCGGATGCTCCTGCCATTGCTGCAATCTTATTACCGTACATTGCATATATTGCAATTACATCTGGACGAGGATGATTTATGTCATATTGAATTGCATTTTCAAAACCTGAAATTTTATATAATTGATGTATCTCTTCTCCTTTTTTTATATAAAGATCAAAGCCATCTGGCAAAGGTAATTTTTTTATTCTATTGCAATCAGGAATATAATAAAGAGAATGTCCGAATATAAATGGTATTGCAAATATATCTTCTCTTGTTCTATTTTCTAATAATGGTTTTACTTTTGCTAAAATATCATTATCTGCTGAAACAACTATACCTTTACCCATAGTTGCAATTTCAAGAAATGGAGATTGTCTATCAAACATTCTTCTTCCTTCATTTGATTTTGTTTCACAAAATACTATGCCATCTTTACCAAAATCCTCTGAGTTGCAATTCATATCTATTGCCAATTGTTTTCTTACTATTCCCAATATTTTAGATTTATTAAATTCCATAGTTCCCCCCTATAATTAACTTTTTAAGTCTTTGTTTTTTGCATTTGTTTATAAATTTATATTAAATTATAGATTTCTCTGTGATGCATTATAGCATTGATTGCAGTATTTGAAATAAACCTTAAAATACTGCTATCTAGTTAAACTGCCCAATTTCTTCTTGATTGTGGAATATAGAAACTAATAAATCACTTTGCCTCATTAACTCTTCCATACCCCCTTGTGTAACAATATGACCATCTTGCAATACTATCATGTTCTCTAATCCAGCAATTGTTGAAAACCTATGTGAAATTGAAATAATAGTTTTATGTTTCGACACTTCTTGAATAACCCTCACAATCCCATTCTCGCTCTCACTATCTAATGAGGAAGTTGCTTCATCAAAGATAATAATGATAAGCTTTTTATACTCATAGCTAAAGTATAGCCTGTAATATTATTTTACACAAAGATACATTATTTTAATTTCTAAACAAGAATCTTATCTTAAAACACACGGACTATAACTTTTAATCATTTGTTTGATGTACTCCATTCCTCTGATAACATAGCATATATATACGCATCATGCCATAATGGATTTCCATCTATATTTTTTTTGAAAAATGCTGGCTTTTTATAATGGCCTTCTTTTCTCATTTCTAATCGCTCTAATAACTTCCATGAAGCACTGTTTTCTGGATTACACTTAGCTATAATGCGGTGGGCACCCATTTCTTCAAACCCATATTTAAAAATAGCCTTACAACTTTCTGTAGCATAACCCTTACCATAATATTTAGGATTAAAAACATAACCAATTTCCCATGTAAGAAATTCCTTAGGTTCTTGTTGTTGAAAATAAATATTTCCTATCAATTTGTTATTTTCTTTCAAGCAAACAGCCCAAAAAGCTTCTGATTGTGAACGATGCTCTGCCTCTTCTTTACATTCATCTTCATTATAACTGTTATAAGGTTCATATTTGACTACTGATTCTTGAGAAAGGTATTCATATAACTCTTTCCAATCATCTATGTTAAACCTTCTAATAATAAGTCTTTCTGTTTCCATCATTACCACTTTATATTCACCCCTCTTTTTTAATGTAGTCAATATATCATTATTATTTTATAAACTCTATCGCATATATACTAATTACAATTACTTAGTGACATATTCATAATCTCATAATAATCTTCTACTACAAAACCTTCTATTTTATATAGATACTCAGCAGGATTGCCTACTAAGCACCAAAGAAAGCATTTAGAATATCCTCGCCTATATAGTTCACTTAATGCAAATTTAATCATTTTCCGACCATAGCCACGCCTCTGACAATCTACCTTAACTGCAACACGCTCAATGGAATTCTCATTTAAAAGCAAGCTAGCAACAATTTTACCATCACTCTCTAATATGAATAAATCACTGCTATTATCTAAATACTGCTTTCGTGATTTATCAGTTGGTTCATCACGCTTTGAATTTAGACCAACTGATAACCCCATATTATGAAACGCTCTTGAAGCAAGTTCAAAGGTTTCAATATAGTCCTTATCCTCATAATGACGAACACCAGTAAATTCTTCTTTACTTAAAATTGTTTCACTAGCCATATAAACAGAATCATAATAATGTTTAAACCCATTTTGGGATAAAAAATTGTGTATTATATCATTCCTCACAAAATCGCATAGTACTGTTTGTGTTCCTGCAAATTTCATTTCTTCAAGAACTGCAAACAATAGTTCTGAACCTATACCATGATTTCTATATTGTTCTCCGACAAATATCCACATATCTCTTTCTGCACAATCCCCTTGTTCGTATATAGCAATTGCCTTTATTATATTGTCTTCTCTTAGAATTAATGCACTTTCAGGACTTTCTTCAAGCCATTCAATTAACCCATCAATAACTCTTGGATTCTGGTAATGGAATGAAATTATGTCACTTTTCATACTTGAACTATAACGTTCTATTATACGTTCATATTTATTCTGTATAGGTTCTTCTTCTATTTTTTTTGATATTAACATTTTGTTAAACCCTCCATTTGAATAATTCTTCAGCAATATTTTTCAATGTGAGGAATATCTTTTTCAGTAATTTCGCTCCATAAGGCTTGAAGCAATTTTTCTTTATAAATGGTTAAACATATTTTTACATTAATACCTTATTCTATAACTTATTAAATAAATTACAATGAGTTTTCTAATATCTTTCGAAAAATTCCAACAATTTAACGTAATATAAATTATTTATTTTTTAAATGTAAAAGTTATTCGATTGTATTGCATAACCTACCTTATGTATTTCCTCAAAATCAATCCCTATAGTTTTTTTATCAACAAAATACTTTTATCTCAACTTTTTAACATTAATATCTTTATTTTAGCTTATATAATATTTTTTCTTTAAATCTTCAGATATATCCTCATAAGTAATACTACAAATTGCATTAATATTTTAGTTAAGATTCATTAATTGTTTTATATCATTGAACTCATGCTTTTTTTCAATAATTTTCTTAACTAACTCACCTTCTTTTAGATAAAAAGCATATGCTTTTGCCCCTTCTTTACTTGTAATTATCCTATAGGTATCATCTACAATTTCAAGGGCGCAGTTATTATCTAATGCTATTCCTAATATCTTATGTTTCCTTACCATAGCATTAATCATCTCACTATAGTCTTCAAGATTATTATGAGGAAATATAAGTAATTTTAAAAAACCTAAACAATCAACTTTTACAAAGCCTTCAAATCCATCTGCTTCAAAATTTTTAGACTCTTCTTCATAAAAATAATACTTACCTAAGCATATAGAACCAGCACTTATACCAGCTAAAACAACTCCTTTCCCAATTGCCTCTGTTAAAATATCTTTCATATTAAATTTATTAAAACATTCCATTAATCGTACAGTAGACCCACCTCCAATATAAACAATATCAGATGTAAAAATCTTATTTCTTATTTCCTGTTCTTTAGGAGATTGTGTAAATAAATAAAGAACATCCAAACTGCATTTAAATTTTTCTTCATATATACTTTTATATCTATTGCAATAATTTATATCATCACCACTAGCCGTCGGTATAAAAAGTATTTTAGGATTGGATTTACTTGTGATCCTGATTATTTCCTCATCAATAAAATCTAAATTTGTGTTTGGATCAACCCCACTAACCATTACAAATTTCTTCATATAAAATTCTCCTACCTCAATTCCACCTCTATCAATAAACACATCTTGTATCTTTTTAATATTCATTTCTATTCATTCCTCAATGAAAATATAATTTAATACATATACTTTAAACTTCATGTTTATTATTATATACCTTTTTGATGGATTATTTTGTAACTTTATGCATCAATTCTACTTATTTTATAATTATCTACTGATATTTTTCTAAAAATAGTATTTATTTAATTATATTTCATTTGTTTTTTATAATTTAAGTTTAATTCTATAATGTTTTTTATAGAAACTATAATTTTTTTAAGCATCTATGGTATAGAGATGATTAGACAAAATATTCCCTATATTTAGTTTGTAGAATATTTATCTTTAAATAATGCTATTTTATATAGTTCATAGAGAATATTAATTGTCACCTTACCCGTAACATTGCATGTTGCAGGTATATTTTTGCCTACAGTTAATTAGTTTATCTTTCTTTATCTAAGCTAATATTGTTGATTTTGATAGAGCATATTCGCTACTTCATTCTGTTAGACTCTTTCTTACATTATAAAACCCTACTATTATATTTGGGAATTTTTCTGCACATTATTTTTATCCTCTTATCCTTTTTAAACATATCCTTCTTTTATTTATATTTAGCTTTCTGTGCTTACAATATTATATTAACACCACAAAATACCTTATCATAAAACTTCAATAATAATTCTGAAGAAGATAAAGATGTTTTTCCTAACGAATGTAATAATTTTATTTTAATTCCAAAAAAAACAAAGTTAGAAAGAAATATGGTAAAAAGAACTCAAACCCTAAAACTGAAATATCTAATACTCCATAAAGGAAAGATATGCGCTTATGAGGAATGTAATAGGTTAATTAAAGCATACCACACTAGGAATCCATTTGAAATTGCTGAAATGATGAATATTGAAATTGTATATCATGATTTAGGTAATTTCAAAAGCACTACTTCTATCAATCAAGATTTATAGTTATTAATGAAAGTATCTCTGATGAAATTGTAATGTGTTTAGTTTGGGGGGAATGTACCTATAGTTTCATTGCCGCACAACTAAATGTACCTATTGAAATTGTTGATATTAAAAATGAGATATTAAAAATGAGATATTAAAATATAAAGGTTTTAAAATAAAATCTTTTGATACTACCAAGGTAGGTTTTTTAAGAAAATAGTATGTCAATATTACCCCTATTTTACTTAGAGTTCTTGTGAACAAGATATGCATAACTAGTGGTAATTTGGATTATCATAAGGAAAATAACATAAAAATAAGTGGCCCTGCTTTGGGTCGTCCTAAAAAGGACGAAACCGTTGATAAAAATTAAGAATACATTGATATTTGTGATAGAAGCATTGTTAATGGTAAATTTGGCGAGGGCAAAATAGCTTATGATTTAAATAAAATAGCTGCTAAACTTAAATAAATTTCAGAAAGTGTTATTTCTCTTGCTTTTTTAGCGATGAATCTAAGCAAAAAGTTGAGATCCATTTTGCGCTTTTTATAGCATTACTTATAAAAAATGAGCCTATGAAAAAAACTCTGTAAATTACAAATAATAGCAACTTTCTATGATAAAATTAAAATATCATGGTAGGCTGTTTTTTATGGATAAAAGAAAAGAAAGATTAAGTGAAGGGAAAAAGAATATTATTGAAGATTTAATTAGAGAGTATGACATCCAATCTGCTGAAGATATTCAGAGGCCTTGAAGGACCTACTTGGAGGTACTATTGAGAGTATACTTGCAACTGAAATGTACAATCATCTAGGTTATGCACCATACGATTGTACAGATAGCTCAAATGCAAGAAATGGGAAGAAACAAAAGTTTATTCGTAGCAAATATGGTGAAATGGAAATTGATGTACTACAAGATCGTAATTGTTCTTTTGAACCAAATGTTGTTAAAAAGAGATAAAAAGATATCTCTAATATTGAAGATAAAATAATTGGAATGTACGCCAAAGGTCTTATAACTCGTCAAATTTCAGATTAAATAGAATACATATACGGTTTTGAAGCTAGTGAAGGAATGATTTCTGATATTACCGATAAGCACTTCCAGAGATTGAAGATTGGAAGCAACGACCACTTTCTCAAGTTTATCCAATAGTTTATATTGATGCTGTACACTTTTCTATAAGGGATAATCATGTTATTAAAAAACTGGCTGCTTATGTTATTGTTGGAATAAATAAAGAATGTAAAAAATAAGTTATTAGTATTCAAATAGGACAAAATGAAAGGAGCAAATACTGACTTAGTGTACTAAATGAGTTGAAAAACAGAAGTGTAAAAGATATCCTAATTCTTTGTGCTGATGGACTTTCTGGAATTAAGGAGTCTATTAATGTAGCTTTTCCTAACACTGAATATCGACGCTTTGTAGTGCATCAAGTCCGTAATACTCTAAAGTATGTTGCTAATAAAGATAAAAAAGAATTTGCTACAGATCTAAAAACTATATATCATGCACCAGCTGAAGAGCAAGAACACTATCCTAATGCAATGAAAAGCTGGTCAGCTAATTGGGATGTTATAAGCCCTATATTTAGGTTTTCTGCTGATGTACGTAATGTTATATATACAACTAATGCTATTAGAAAGCCTTAATAGTACTTATCGTAGGTTAAATCGTCAGCGAAATGTATTTCAAGTGATACTTCTTTGCTTAAAGCGTTGTACTTAGCAACTTTTGAAACCACAAAAGTGGAATTTACCACTTAGAGATTGGGGTAAAGTTTATGGAGAACTATCCATAATGTATGAAGGAAGACTTCCTTAAAGTTTACGGCTAATATGAAAAAGTACGCCCGTATTAAGAGGGTGTGCTTGGCATGTAATTTATTTACTATTATATTAAAATTAAGGCATGGTAGTCATATCATGACCTCCATGCCTTCAAAATAATTATCATAGAAAGCTATTTACAGAAATAATTTCACACACTCTGATTATACTAACTCTTAAATCTATCCTTTTATATATTAACATTTTTTTCTGCTACCAATGTAAATGTCTTGGGAATACCTTTATCATAAACATCAGAAGACAAGTTTGGTTCTTCATCTAAGCTCTTAATAACTAGCTTTTCTTTAGCAACAGCAGTAATTATTTCTCCAAGATTCCATTTGCGGAGTAGTACTTTTTTAGACTCTTCATAACCCACTAAATATTTTGAGTAAGATACATTTTTTTCTTCTAATGTAGTATCAAAATAGTCTCCTGTAACCTTATGCTTACGAACTTTAGCAGTTGAACCTCTTGATGTAATTAATTTAGTCGAAATTGGATGAAAATCCTTAATTATAAATAATCCTTTCTCATCCAGAAGTTTATAAATTATATGTATAAAAGGTTTTAAATCCATAAAATAGTGCAATATACCCATTTCTGCAAATATAATATCATAATCATTTATGAGCTGCTCTTTAGACAGTTTAAGCACATCTGATACAATGTATTTTATTGTCACTCCGCCCGCTTCTGCCAATTCCATAGCATAATGTCTATTTGATTCTGAAAAATCAACTACAGTTACATCTGCTCCTAATAAAGCTAATGCTACAGTCTTATGCCCATTAGAACCCATTAAATTCATAATTTTTTCCCCTTTACATCTCCCATTTTACTATAAAGTATGGAGAGAGTTGATATTGGATCCTTAATGCTTTTTTTAATTGCTTCACTAGGCTTTCCAAATCTCTATACCCAAGCATAATAATTTTCATCATTCCATGCTTCTTCATTTATGTCAATACATACTTTTCTTTTGCCATCTAAATTATAGTTTTTCATATTTTCTACACTATTTAAGTTAATAATTTCTTTTTTCATTTAAAATCCTCCTTCTAAATTTTAAGTCTAAACTTTTTAGGTTACTTTCTTATTGTATATGTTAATCTAAAAATACACCACAATTTTAATTAAAATATTGGACAACTTGAATTAACCTTTTCTATGATAGCTATAAATTAATTCAGAGACTAATCAGAAACTAATTTGTAATGTAAATAATTTCAATTAAAAGTAAGTATAAATTGTAGTTACATTAAAAGTTGGATATGACTTTATTATTTTAAATATAAAAAACTTTAAAAATGGTATCGTAAAGATAAAAGTATCACCATTCCAAAAATAACCACAAGTAAAAAATCTTTCAAAATTTAAACACGAACTTTCTAAGATTAAACTGTTAATTTTTAATTCTTAGCAATACTCAATTGAAATTAGCTTTTTAACATTATTCATAAAATGTCAGAAATTAAATAATTTAAAGAGTATCTTATAAATTTTGAAGGTTTTGTGCTAAAACTTTATTAGTATTTTTAATCGTAGTCTAAGATGTCCCCTTTATTTTAATTAGTAAGATTATCTTAGACTGCTTTTTATTTGTTCTGTAATTATTAACCTTAGCATTCAATCTTAACCATGGATTAATTTTCTTTACTTAAATTGAATGTATGCTAGAATAAAATAATATTTATGGAATAATTTATATACATTTTAATGGTAGATTTATCATGAATAATATGATATTTTGAATCTTATTGTAAATAATTTAAATTGCTACTATAGTGATTCTCATCTATCTTGCTACGAACTTGAGTTCACAGACAAACATTTCTCTTTATATACTAATTATTTTTTGGGTCCTATTTATCAATTGCTCTAAAATACTTTTTACTAGTTCATCCAATTTTTCTTCTTTATTTTGATTTTCTAGTAAACCTTTCCACTCTTTTTTGCATGAACACTCAATCATCTTGAATATAGAAACATCTCCATGCATGTTATACTCTTCAAACGCCTTGTAAATAGTGTCATCACATTTTGAGCAATTCTCTGCCTTCGCCTCTGCCGAAACAGAATAATTTGGTGGGCTTATGTATATAGAAGTTTTTAATCCTATCTTATATCTTTCTTCAAGTATCTTAATGACAGACCAAAGTTTTGCAGGATTGTACATGTTGCATGTCCATAAGTCATGCATAATAGTACATTTTCAACTGTTGGTAATTCCATATCAATTCTTTTAAAATTAAACTGCTCTAAATATTCCAAACTTTTTATATAATCCTCAATTGCTTCATATTCAGTTAAGAAAGGTGGCTTTAACATCATCAATGGAATTATATTAATATTGTATTTTTTCCATATATTGCAATTTGCTTCAAATACACTATTTTCAAAACTTTTATTTATGCATAGATTTCTTATAAGTGGATTAGCAGATTCGAATCCTACTGCAATATCAAATTCTGTATTAGTTGCTTGTCTTATCCTGAACAATTTTTCTTCTGTAATATCTTCCACTCTTGATTCAATTACAATTTTTTCATATTCTCTTTTTCATTTAATATCTTTATTTATATATTGTCTGATAGCGAAATAATTGCTATTGATGTTGTAGGTAAATATAACTACAGATTCTTTAAAAACATGGTTTACCTCTTTAGAAACAGTTCAAGAGATTCATTCTCTATTTTTTACAATAGGACTTAATTTAAATGTACCCTTAAATTTATTTTCAGAGTTATAGAAATGGTTCGTAAAAAACTACTGAAATGCTTAGCTATTCCAAAGAAATTAATATTTCTTTTATTATTTGTGCATTTTTTTCACAGTAATCTCCTTCTAACATATTTCCATGTTTACCATTACCCTCATACATTACAAAATATTTTGTGGTTAAATCTTTCCACTTTTTTTTCAATCTTATTAATTCATCATCTACATCTTCATTCGAGCATGAGACTTGATAAATATTAGCATTCACTTTACCTTCGTTAATAAGTTTATTAAAATATAGTGAATAATTATACGTCTTTCTTTTAACTGATTCATTAATATATTCCCACATTAATGGTGCTTCTAGCGACATAAATCTTTCTACATTTTCTATAATTTCGGAATTATCATTTGAACCGATAGTACTCATTTCTTTCACGCCAGAATCAATTAATATTATATCTGATACTTCATACCCTTGATTCTCTAATTCTTTTGCAACTTCAAATGCTAATTTTCCACCTGCTGAATAACCCATTAAAATATATGGTCCTTCTTTTTGAACATCTATTATTAGATCTACATATTCTTTAATCCGATTTTCACTCTCTATAAAATTAAATGCATATACTGAATGAGAATTTATTATATTTGCTAATCCTTTAAAAGTAACACCATATCCAATAATAGGTGGAAAAGCAAACACTTTCTTATCTTTCTCATCATTCAACCTTGTAATTTTCTCAAGATACTCGATAAATTCGTTGTCTAATATATCCATTGTTATTTCTTTTATTGTTTCTTTATTAAGTATTTGTGTTATTGGTATTTTTATATCCAATTGTTTATATGTTTTTTCTGCAATGCTTATAGCTTTTAGTGAATGCCCTCCTAACTCAAAGAAATTATCATTTATTCCAACCCTATCCACCTTTAACACCTCCTTCCATATAGTTGATAGTTTTTCTTCTATTTCATTTCTTGGCGCTTCATATTCTGACACTGTTGCTATGCTTCTATCTAGCTCTGATAATGCCTTTCTATCTACCTTTCCATTTGGTGTCACTGGTATTTTATCTAATTGCACAAAGAATGATGGTATCATATAATCAGGTACTCTTTCAGAAAGGTATTCGCCTAGGTAGCTTGTAGTTAGTTTTTTATCAGAAACTATATATGCACACAGATAGTCATATCCATCCGTATCCTTTCTACCTAAAACTACTGTTTCCTTCACAAATTCATTCTCCAATAAATTATTTTCTATCTCTTCAACTTCTATTCTATAACCCCTTATTTTTACTTGTGAACCCTTACGTCCTACAAACTCAATACTCCCATCCGCTAGTAATTTGCCTAAATCTCCAGTCCAATAAGTTCGACCTACCTCTGAACTATATTGAAAAACTTCTCTACTTTTTTCTTCATCTTTCCAATAACCAAGAGCAACATAATCACTTAAAATAACAATTTCTCCAACTTCCAATGGAAATACTTCTTCCCTATTCTCATTTACCACTAAAATTTCAGTTTCCTGTACTGCTTCTCCTAACATTACTTTCTTAACTTTTGAATCTACAGAATATATTTGCGCTGAGTTAAAAGAAGACTCCGTCTGCCCATATAAATTTACTAACTTAGCGTTAGCAAATATTCTTTGGAACATCTCCACATCATGTAATATTACATTTTCTCCACCTAAAACAATGAAGCGTAACGTACTAAATTTTTCAGTTCCTGTTAGTGCATTAATAAAATATCTATATACCGTCGGAACTGAGTGCCAAATTGTAATTTTCTCCTCTTCTAACCAATTCGCAATCTTATCAATTCCTACTTGGGATTTTATATTTAATGGATACAGTGTAGCTCCATTTAATAATGCTCCGTATATGTCCATAATTGAAGCATCATGACTAAATGCAGAAAACAAGGTCATCCTATCTTCATTAGTTATGGATAATGTATTTTTATAACATTGTATAAAATGCAATACATTTCTATGAGTTTGAAAAATCCCTTTTGGATTTCCAGTTGAACCTGATGTATATAAAATATATGCAATATCATCAATAGAAACTTTTCGATTAATATTTTCTGTAGAACATTCTATATCAATTTGATCCACATTAATAATTCGTATATCTACCTCTGATTCCTCGATTAGGCATATAGCCAGTTCTAAATTTTTATCATTTGTTACAATAAAATCTGCTTCAGAATTTTCAAGCATATAAATTAACCGTCTTGTTGGATAACTTGGATCTAATGGCACATATATAGTCTGTGCTTTTAATGCACCTATGGTGCCAATAATCATGTCTTTGTCATGCTCAAACAAAAGGGCAGCAATCTTTTTCTTTTCCCTAGGATTAATCGTATTATAATTACCAATTATTTCCTTAGCCAATACATTTGCATAATTGTTTAGCACTTTATAAGTAATTCCATTTTCCAAAGTTTTGATAGCTATACGATTAGGATTTTTCTCCACTTCCTGCTCAAATTTTTGAATTATCATATATTTACATCCCTTCCATACTTCTGAATTTAAAATGTAATAAATAGTAATTATCCCATAAAATTAATATTTATATTTTATGGGATAATTAAATACTATTTTAAAGTTTTCTTTTTTTCTTATCTACAACATATTCTTTAAGTAACTTATTATGATCTGTTAACACCTTATCCAAAAGCAACATATATCTTTTCATCATATACTCAATTGTTAAAGGTTCAAATAATCCTAAAAGATAATCACACATAATTTCTATTCCATTAGCATATTCAGTAACATACCATACTAACTCAAACTTAATATCTTGTACCTTATCAATATGATAACAGTTAAAGTCATTAATATATTCTCTGGTGCTTTCTCCCATATTCAACATATTAAAAAACGCAGATATCTTTGGATACTTAATTTTTAATTCATCTACAATTAACTCTAATGGATAGCTTTGATATTCTAATGCAAATAATGTGTTTTTATTTATTCTTTGTAATAAATCAGTAAAGCTTTCTTCCGCATTAATTTCATTTCTAAGAATTGTGGTATTTATAAAATACCCAATCACATTTTGTAAGTCTGCATGTTCTCTCCCAAATGTTGCAGTTCCAATTAATATATCTCTTTGCTTTGTTAAATCAGATAAAAAGAATTTAAAGGTTGTTATCATCACTACAAAAAAACTTACACCATTTTCTTGAGCTAATTCTTTTAATTTATCTTTTTTATCTTTAGCTAGAACAATTCTATATCCTCTACTTTCTCTATTATTAAGGCTACTAGCTATATAATCTACTGGTAATTTTAAAATTGGAACTTCTCCTCTTAGCTGTTTTTGCCAAAATGCCTTAGCAGGTTGTGCCATTTCTTTATTTTCAATTAATTTATTTTGCCATGATGCAAAGTCTTTATATTGTATTTTTAAAGGTTCTAATTCATACTCTCTTCCTTGTTTATGTGCTTCATACAATAAGAGAAATTCCTTCTTCAATACTTCTAAAGACCAGCCATCAGAAATAATATGATGCATACAATAAATCAAATCATATTCACTATATGCTAATTTAACTAATTTTATATGAATAAGTGGCCCTTCTTCCAGATTAAATATTTTAGTAGCAATTTCGTCATATATTCTTTTTCTTTCCTTATTTTTTTCTTCTTGGCCTAATATTGATAAGTCTTCCTTATCAATATTAAAGTTAGCATTTTCATCAATGATCTGAACTACTACTCCATCCTTATCTTTAAATCGTGTCCTAAATGCGTCATGCCTTTGTATAAGAATATTAAATATATTTTGTATAACATTAGCATTCACTTCTTCAAATAATGTAAAGCATTCTGACATATTATACGCTGGACTATTAGGTTGCAACTGATTAAGAATCCATAACCTCTTTTGAGCATAAGAAAGATCATAACTTTCTTGTTTAGGTAAAGGTACTATCTCATTATATATAGCAACATAATTTTTGCTAATCCTTATTGCTTTGGACAAGGATGAAATATTGGATGAATTATATATATCCTTCAAAGATATCTTAATTCCAAACTCTTTTTGTATCAAACTAACAACTTGTACCGCTTTTAAGGAATGTCCACCAATTTCAAAAAAGCTATCATTTATTCCTATTCGTTCTATACCTAATATTTCACTCCATATTTTTGCTAAAGTCTCTTCAACTTTATTTCTTGGCGCTTCATATTCAGTTAAGGTTACATCTAAATTTGGTTCTGGAAGTGATCTTCTATCAAGCTTTCCATTCGATGTTGTCGGCATTTTATCTAGTTTTACAAAGTAAGATGGAACCATATATTCTGGTAAGCTTTCTTTCAAGTA